>JAJXYM010000169.1 GCA_021780585.1 Deltaproteobacteria bacterium | reverse complement strand
GTCGGCGGCCGAGCGCGCCCGCGTTCCGCATCATTTGTTCGACCTGCGCGCGCCGGACGTTCCGATCGACGCGGCGGAATTCGCGCGGATCGCGTGCGCGGCGGTCGCGGAGATCGCGGCGCGCGGGCGGCCGGCGCTGATCGTCGGCGGCAGCGGACTCTACCTGCGGGCGCTGCGGGGCGGATTGTTCGCGGGACCGCCGGCGGCGCCGGAGCTGCGCGCGCGGCTGGCGGCGGAGATCGCGACGGCGGGCGCCCCGGGACTCCATCGGCGGCTGGCGGCGATCGACGCGGAGAGCGCGGCGCGAATCGCGCCCAACGACGCGGCGCGGATCGTGCGCGCGCTCGAAGTCCACGCATTGACCGGCCGGCCGCTGAGCGCGCTCCAGCGGGCGCATCGCTTCGCCGGCTACGCCCACTGCGGGCCGTGCGTTGGCCTTACGTTGGAGCGGCCGCGGCTCTACGAACGCATCGAACGGCGCTTCGACGCGATGATCGCCGACGGGCTGATTGCGGAAGTGCAAGCGTTGGTCGCGGCCGGGATGGAGCGGCGCGGCGCCATCCCGGCCACGATCGGCTATCGGGAAATCGCGGCGTATCTGCGCGGCGAGACCACGATTGAGGAGGCGGTCGCGCGGGCCAAGCGCGCCAGCCGCCATCTGGCCAAGCGCCAGATGACCTGGTTTCGGCGCGAGCCGGACGTGGTCTGGCTTGACCCGGCCGGCGGTATCGAACAGGCTCTGGAACTGTTTACGAATTACTTCAAGGCGGAGCGCGCGCGGAGCGATGGAGCATCAGGCGCATACGGCGGAAGTGAGCGCGGCCGAGATCGAACGGCGGCTGGAGGCGATCGCGGGTAATCTCGCGGCGGAAAAATCGGCCGGCGCGCGGCGCAAGCTGGCCGCCGAGCGCAAGCGGCTGGAAGGCGAATTGCGGGCGCGGCTCAGTCCGATCGATCGGGTGCGCGCGGCGCGTAATCCGGCGCGTCCGCAGACGCTTGATTACGTCGAGGCGCTGATTACCGACTTTATCGAGCTGCACGGCGACCGGCGCTACGGCGACGACGGCGCGATGGTGGCGGGGATGGGCTGGTTCGACGGCCATCCGGTGGCGATTGTGGGCCATCAGCGCGGCCGTTCGACGGTCGAGCGGCTGCGGCGGAATTTCGGCAAGCCCTATCCGGAGGGTTATCGCAAGGCGGCGCGCTTGTTCGATCTCGCCAGCCGCTTCCATCTGCCGGTGATCACGTTTATCGACACGCAGGGCGCGGAGCCGGGGATCGGGGCCGAGCAGCGTGGCCAATCCGAGGCGATCGCGGCGAGTCTCGAGGCGATGGCGCGGATCGAAGCGCCCGTCGTCGCCTGCGTGATCGGCGAGGGCGGCTCGGGCGGCGCGCTCGCGATCGGCGTCGGCAACGTCGTGCTGATGCAGGAAAACGCCTGCTATTCGGTGATCACGCCGGAGGGCTGCGCGGCGATTCTGTGGCGCGAGGCGGGGCCGGAAAAGGTCGCGGACGCGGCGCGCGCGCTGAAACTAACGGCGGACGATCTGCTTGGGCTGGGGATTATCGACGAGGTCGTGGCGGAGCCGCCCGGCGGCGCGCATCGCGAGCCCCGCGCGGCGATCGCGGCGGTCGGCGCGGCCCTGACGCGCCATCTGCGGCGGATGCTGAAGCTTGCGCCGGAGGAACTGAGACGCGCGCGCGGGCGCAAGTTCGCCGCGATCGGCTCGGCCTGGCTGACCGGCGGCGTTGAAAAGCGCGGCGGAATCGAGTAGCGCTTTCGCCCGCGATGGCTGCGGAAAAAAAGACCCGGACGGACGCCGGCCGTCCGTTACTCGACGATCTGCGCCGGCGGATCGACGAAATCAATCGTGAGCTGGTGGCGCTGCTCTCGGAGCGGGCGCGGATCGCCCAGGCGGTCGGCGAGCTCAAGCAGGCCGAGGGCAAGGCGATCTATCAGCCGGCGCGCGAACGGCAGGTGCTCGATCGGATTGGCGCGCTGAATCGCGGGCCGCTCACCGGCGCGCAGCTGCGGCGGATCTTCACCGAAATAATTTCCGCCTGCACCGCGCTGGAGGAGACCGTCCGGGTCGCCTATCTCGGCCCCGAGCATACCTATTCGCACGAGGCGGCGCGGCTGCGGTTCGGCGCGAGCGCCGAATTCGCGCCCGAGTCCTCGATCGCGGCGGTGTTCCAGGCGCTGGAGAACGGCCGCGCCGGCTACGGCGTGGTGCCGGTGGAAAATTCGACCGAAGGTTCGGTCAGCCTGACGCTCGATTTGCTGATCGACACGCCGCTCAAGGTGATCGGCGAGATCCTGCTGCCGATTCGCCATACCCTGATGGCGCGGGCGGACGCGCGCGCGTTCGGCAAAATCGTCTCGCATCAGCAGTCGCTCGGGCAATGCCGCAACTTCCTCGCCGCGAACTATCCGCATGTGGAGCTGGAGGCGGTGGCGTCGAACGCGCTGGCGGCCAGGCGCGCGGCGGAGGATCCCGCGATCGCGGCGATCGCCGCGGCCAACGCGGCGCGCGCCTACGGACTCAAGGCGATCGCGGAGAATATCCAGGATTCGGCGCAGAACGTGACGCGCTTTCTGGTGCTCGGGCGGGAGGCCCAGCCGCCGAGCGGCGCCGACAAGACCAGTATCGTCTTCGCGCTGCCGGAGCGGGCGGGGGCGCTGCATGGCGCGCTGACCCTGTTCGCCGCCGGCAAAATCAATCTGACCATGATTCAGTCGCGGCCGCAGCGTGAAAAGCCGTGGGCGTATGTGTTCTTTGTCGACCTGGAGGGCCATCGCGAGAGCCCCCGGGTGCGGCGGGCGCTGAAAGCATTGGAGCGTCAGGCTCTTTTCCTCAAGGTGCTGGGATCGTATCCTGAAGGCAGGTACGCCGGCGACTGAAGGCCGGCCTTGATCTTCCGGTGAAACCCCAGCAACTGGTCCTGCCCACAGTCGCCGCGCTGCGTCCCTACGAGCCGGGCAAACCGATCGAGGAGTTGCAGCGCGAACTCGGAATCGGCGCGGCGGTCAAGCTCGCCTCCAACGAAAACCCGCTCGGGCCGTCGCCGCTGGCGGTGGCGGCGATGCGCGCCGCGATCGACGACGTCAATCGCTATCCCGACGGATCGTGCTGGGCGGTGAGCCGCAAGGTCGCCGCGCGCCACGGCGTCGCGCCGGAGCGGATTTTCATGGCGGGCGGATCGGTCGAAGTGCTGAACCTGCTCGCCTTCCTGTTTTTGCGGCCGGGACTCAACGCGGTCTTCTCGGAGCATTCGTTCGCGATTTACGCGCTGGCGACGGCGGCGGCCGGCGGCGAAGGCCGCGCCGTGCCGATGAAGGATGGTTATTATTTAGATCTCGACGCGATCGCGGCGGCGATCGACGCGAACACGCGAATTATCTTTCTCGACAATCCGACCAATCCGGCCGGGACGATTTTCCGGCGCGACGCCTGGGAGCGGCTGCTCGAACGCGTTCCCGAACACGTGGTGATCGTCGCCGACGAGGCCTATTTCGAATTCGTGCGCGACCCGGACTATCCGGACTCGCTCGACTATCATGACGAGCGCCGGATGATCGTGACGATGCGCACCTTCTCGAAGATTTTCGGTCTGGCCGGCGTGCGCGTGGGCTACGCGGTCGCGCGGCCGGAGCTGGTCAGCCTGCTCCATAACGTGCGCCAGCCGTTCAACGTCACCTCGCTCGCGCAGGCGGCCGTGATCGCCGGACTCGACGATCACGATCACGTCCGGCGCACGCTCGCAGTCAACGCGGAAGGGATGGCGTACCTGGAGCGCGAGTTCCGCCGGCTCGGCTTCGCCTATCCCGCCAGCCAGGCGAATTTCATCCTGGTCGACGTCGGCGACGGCCAGGCGGTTTACCAGAAGCTGCTCAAGAGCGGCGTGATCGTGCGCCCGATGGGCGGTTATGGCTGGCCGCGGCATCTGCGGATCAGCGTCGGTCTGCCCGAGGAGAACCGCCGTCTGGTCGCCGCCCTGGCGGCGGCGCTCGGACGCGCCGCATGAGCGCGCTCTTTCGTCAAGTTACGATTTGCGGCGTCGGGCTGATTGGCGGCTCGTTCGCAATGGTGGCGCGCCGCGATCAATTGGTCGAGCGGATCGTCGGACTGGGGCGCGGTCAGGCGAATCTCGACGTGGCGCTCGCGCGCGGGATTGTCGATTCCGCCACGCGCGATCCGGCCGCGGCGGCGCGCGGCGCCGACCTGGTGATGCTGGCGACGCCGGTGATGACCTTTCCGGAGACGCTTCAGGCGATGCTCCCGTATCTGCCCGAGGACGCGGTGATTACCGACGTTGGCAGCGTCAAGAGCTGGGTGGTCAACGCCCTCGAACCGCTGCTGGGGCCGCGGATGGCGCTGGTCGGGGCGCATCCGGTGGCCGGCAAGGAGACCGTCGGCGCGGCGGCGGCGGAGGCGGAGCTGTTCGCGGGGCGGCGCGTGATCGTGACGCCCGCGGCGCGCAGCACGGCCGACGCGATCGATCGGGTCGAGGCGCTGTGGCGGGCGACCGGCGCCAACGTCGAGCGGATGGCGCCCGAGACGCATGACGCGATCCTCGCCCGCGCGAGCCATCTGCCGCAGATCGTTGCGAGCGCGCTGGCCGCGGCGCTCGCCGACGAACGGATCGACGGCAGGGCCGCGCTCGAGTACGGCGCCGGCGGCTTGCGCGACACCACCCGGATCGCGGCCTCGTCGGCCGAGATGTGGCGCGATATCTGCCTGACGAATCGCGACGCGATAATCGCCGCAATGGGCCTTTATCGTGGCGCGCTGGACCAGTTTCAACGCGCGGTGGAGCGCGCCGACCCGGCCGAGCTGATACAATTGTTCGAGCGCGGGCGGCGCATGCGCGGACGGCTGCGATGACGCGCGCGCGGCCGGTGGTGGCGATCGACGGTCCGGTCGGGGCCGGGAAATCGACCGTGGCGCGGGCGCTGGCGCGCGCGCTCGGCTTCGCCTACGTCAACACCGGCGCGATGTACCGGGCGGTCGCGATCGCGGCGCGCGCGGCCGGAATCGATCCCGACGGCGCCGGGCGCGAGGCGGAACTGACGCGCCTGCTCGAGCGGATCGAAATCCGCTTCGACGGCGATCGGATTGCGCTCGACGGCCGCGACGTGAGCGCGGCGATCGGCGATCCGGCGATTGGCGATCTCGCCTCGCGGCTCTCGACGATCGCGGCGGTGCGGGCGCGGATGCGCGAATTGCAGCGCGCGGCCGGCCGCGACGGCGGCGTCGTGATGGAAGGGCGGGATATCGGCACCGCGATCTTCCCCGACGCCGAAGTGAAATTTTTTCTTACCGCTGACGTGAACGTGCGCGCCGCCCGCCGCCATGCGGAACTGGCGGCGCAGGGCGCGACGATCACGCTGGCGGCGGTGCGCGATCAGTTGATCGAACGCGACCGGCGCGATCGCGAACGGACGCTGGCCCCGCTCAGGCCGGCCGACGATGCGATCGAGATCGATTCCACCGGTCACGGCGTCGCTGAAGTGGTGGCGCGGATGCGCGCGCGGATCGACCAACTCGCGCGCGCCCGGTAGGACTTGAAACGCCGCCAACAGCCTTGTAGAAATCGCAGTAGTCTCGATGTCCCGCGGAAGGTCCCACTAAATGGAGAAAGAGTTGTCTGACAAAACGAACGGAGGAACGAATGATTTCGAGTCGCTGATGGAACAAAGCCTGCGAGCGCCGCGCCCGGGCGATGTGCTTACCGGCACGGTGCTCCTGATCACTCGCGACAACGTCATCATCGATATCAATTACAAGTGCGAAGGCCAGGTGCCGCTCGCCGAATTCCTTGATCACGAGGGCAACGTCGCGGTCAGGGAAGGCGACGAGGTCGATGTTTATTTCGAAGGCTCCGAAACCGAAAACGGCACCGTGATGCTGTCGCATGCCAAGGCCGAGAAGTTCAAGGTCTGGCGCGAACTCGAACGTGCGTTCCAAAACGAAACTCCGGTTGAAGGCGTAATCCTCGGCAAGGTCAAGGGCGGCCTGCAGGTCGATATCGGCGTGCCCGCCTTCCTGCCGGGTTCGCATGTCGATATCCGGCCGGCGCGCAATCTCGACCGCTATGTCGGACAGCGCGGCCGCTTCCAGATCCTCAAGTTCAACCGCGCCCGCGGCAACGTCGTGGTCTCGCGCCGCAGCGTGATCGAGCGCGAGCGCACGGAGCTCAAGGAGCAGACCCTCAAGGTGCTCGAAGAGGGCGTGATCCTCGAAGGCACGGTCAAGAACATCACCGACTACGGCGCCTTCGTCGATCTCGGCGGCATCGACGGCCTGCTCCATATCACCGATATGGCGTGGGGCCGCCTGCAGCATCCGTCGGAAGTGCTCAAGGTCGGCGACCAGGTCAAGGTGGTCGTGCTCAAGTACGATCCCTCGCGCGAGCGGGTCTCGCTCGGGATGAAGCAGATTCTGCCCGATCCGTGGACCAAGGCCGCCGACAGCTATCCGATCGGCGCGCGGCTGCGCGGCAAGGTCGTCAGCGTCACCGATTACGGCGCCTTCGTCGAACTCGAAAAGGGCGTCGAGGGGCTGATCCACGTCTCCGAGATGAGCTGGAGCAAGCGCGCCGTCCATCCTTCGAAGGTCGTCAACGTCGGCGATTACGTCGAAGTGCAGGTGCTTGGCGTCGACGAGGGCAATCGCCGGATTTCGCTCGGCCTCAAGCAGACCGAGCCGAATCCGTGGCAGGCGCTCGCCGAACGCCATCCGATCGGCAGCCGGATTTCCGGCAAGATCAAATCGATCACCGACTTCGGCGTGTTCGTCGAAATCGAGCCGGGAATCGACGGACTCGTGCATATTTCGGATCTGTCGTGGACCAAGAAGGTTCGCCATCCCTCGGAGCTCTTCAAGAAGGGCGACGAGGTCGAAGCGGTAGTGCTCGGAATCGAAGTCGAGCACGAGCGCGTCAGTCTCGGCATCAAGCAGCTTGCCGCCGATCCCTGGGATAGCGTCGCGCAGCGCTATCCGCTCAACACGCGGATCAAGGGCAAGGTCAGCTCGGTGGCCGATTTCGGCGTCTTCGTCGAAATCGAAGAGGGCATCGAGGGGCTGATCCATATCTCGCAGCTCAGCAACGAGCGGGTCGACAAGCCCTCGGGCCTGTTCAAGGTCGGCGACGAGGTCGAGGCGCTGGTGGTGCAGGTCGACAGCAAGGAGCGGCGCATCGGCCTTTCGATCAAGGCGCTGCGCGCGCACGAGGAACGCGAGGAGATGCAGGCGTATCTCAAGCGCGAGCACGAGGCGGCGCGCTTCTCGCTTGAGGATATCCTCAAGGAGGAGCTGCGGCTCGATCGCGATGACCGCGAAGGGGGCGCGCGCACCGGCCGCGGCCGCAACAACTAGCGGGACGGGGCCCGGGCGCGACGCGGCGATGACCAGGCGGGGCATAATCGAGGAGTTGCTGGCGCGCAGCGAAGGCGCCTCGTATCGCGACGCCGAGACGATCGTGAACACGATCTTCGACGCGATGGGGGCCGTGCTCGCGCGCGGCCAGCGGATCGAGATCCGCGGTTTCGGCAGCTTCGCGGTCAAATCCCGCCGCGCCCGCCAGGGCCGTAATCCGAAGACGGGCGCGACCGTCGCCGTGGAGGCCAAGCGGGTCCCGTTCTTCCGCGCTGGCAAGGAGCTCAGGGCCGAGATAAATGGCGCCCGGCAAGCCGCCGAAACGCATCCGTCCTGAAGGCGCCGCCCGCTACGATCTGCTCTGGGCGCCGTGGCGCTCGGATTATCTCCAGCGGGCCGGATCGGGTCGCTTGAACAAATGCATCTTCTGCTTCGGACGGACCGGCGCCGCCGGCCGGCGCAAACGGCTCGTGCTGCACGCCGGAGCGCACGCGCTGGTGATGCTCAACCGCTATCCCTACAACAGCGGCCATCTGATGGTCGCGCCGCGCCGCCATGTCGCCTCGCCCGAATTGCTGACTCCGGAGGAGTTGGCCGCGACCTCGCAACTGGTCGCCTTCGGCGTCGCGCGTTTACGCGCGGCCTACCGGCCCAACGGCCTCAATGTCGGCGCGAATCTCGGCCGCGCCGCCGGAGCCGGTTTCGCCGACCATATGCACTGGCATCTGGTGCCCCGATGGGAGGGCGACACGAACTTCATGCCCGTGTTAGGCTTGACCCGCGTGCTCTCGCAGCGGCTTGAGGATACCTTCGCGCTGCTTGAGCCGATGTTCCGGGAACTGGATACGAAAACGCTCTGAAACGCGAATTTCTCGCCGCGGCGCCACTCATGGATCACAGCCTTTTACAGCTTCGAACCCTCGGTGAACTGAAGCGCGCGGGCTATCGTCCGCGCCCGGTGCGGCTCGAGATGCGCGACAATCTGCTCGCGCGGCTGCGCCGCAAGGAGCGCGCGTTGCCGGGCATCGTCGGCTACGACCAGACCGTGCTGCCCGAAATCGAAAACGGCGTCCTCGCCGGCCATCATATGATTCTGCTGGGCGAGCGCGGCCAGGCCAAATCGCGGATTATCCGCGCGCTCGCCACGCTGCTCGACGAATACACGGCGGCGGTCGAGGGCTGCGAAATTAACGACGATCCGTTCGCGCCGATCTGCGGGCGTTGCGCCGCGATCGTCGCCGAACGCGGCGACGCGACGCCCGTCGTCTGGCTCTCCCGCGACCATCGCTACGCCGAAAAACTCGCCACGCCTGACGTTTCGGTCGCCGATCTGATCGGCGAAATCGACCCGATCAAGGTCGCCGAAGGACGCTATCTGGCCGACGTCGAGACGATCCATTACGGCCTGATCCCGCGCACCAACCGCGGCATCTTCGCCATCAACGAGCTGCCCGATCTGACCGAAAAGGTCCAGGTCGGCCTGTTCAACCTGATGGAGGAGAAGGACGTCCAGATCAAGGGCTACAAGATCCGCCTGCCGGTCGACGTGGTCTTCGTCGCCAGCGCCAACCCCGAGGATTACACCTCGCGCGGCCGGATTATCACTCCGCTCAAGGACCGTTTCGATATCCAGGTGCGGACGCATTACCCGAAGACGCTCGAAGACGAAATCGTGATCATGGAGCAGGAATGCGCCTATCCGCTGCGCGCCGAGATGCCGCTGCGGCTGCCTCAGTTCATGAAGGACATCATTGCGCAGGTGACCTTCGAGGCGCGCGCCTCGAACGAGATCAACCAATCCTCGGGCGTCTCGGTGCGGGTCTCGATAAATAATTACGAAGCCGTCATCTCGAACGCGGAAAAACGCGCGATCGTCAACGGCGAGAACGAAATCGTGCCGCGCCTGTCGGACCTGCACGCGCTCTACGCGGCGACCGCCGGCAAAATCGAGCTCGAATACGTCGGCGAGGACAAGAAGGACGACGACCTGATCGAGCGGCTCGTCAACCGCGCCGTGCTCAAGGTCTTCGATCGCTTCCTCAAGCTCGACGATCTCAAGCGCGTCAGCGCCTACTTCGAGGAGGGCTGGGGCGTCGAGGTTTCCGACGCGGCGCCGTCCGCGGAATATCTCGACGCGCTGCGCGAGGTGCCTGGGCTGCGCGACGCGATCGCGCGGCTGGGAACTTTCGAGACGCCGGGCCTGATGGCGACCGCGAGCGAATTCATCTTCGAGGGTCTGCATCTGCATCAGAAGCTCAACAAGGAGCGCCACGGCGGCCGTTTCGCCTATCACGCCTGAGGCCGCCGCCGGCGCGCGTCCGCCGCACGCCCTCCGCGGCGATCGGACCGGCGCGGGAGTCACGATGGTAACCATCCGCTATACCCAATGGGACGGTTCGCAGAAGCTCCGGCTTGACGCCGACAAGGTATTCGAGAAGCTCGCCGAATATCTCTCCTACACCGACGATATCCGCCAGGCGACGGACTGGATGATGCGCCAGGGGATGGATTTCGACGGCGTCAAGGTGATGGGCCTCGAGGAGTTCCTCGAACAACTGCGGCAGGAGATGCGCCAGCGCTATCGCGACTTCAATCTCAAGAACGCGCTCTCCGAACTCGAACAGCGGCTCGACGAAATCCTCGATCGCGAACGCGCCACGCTCGACGCGATGCGGGGCCGGAAGGAGAGCGTCGAGGAAAAGGAGCGCCAGCTTCAGCGCGTCCCGCGCCGCCTCTCCGAGGCCCTGCGCAAGCTCGAAAACTACGAATTCGAAAACGCCGGGGCCAAACAGGATTTCGACGAGCTGCTCAACGAATACGAAAACGTCCGCGATCTCGAAAATTTCCGCGAACGCTACAACCACATGTTCCACGGGCCGAAGAGCCTCGAATATCGCGAGGCGCTCGACCTGATGCGCGAGATGGAGCGGATGCGCCAGCTTGAGCAGGACCTGATGTCAGGCAACTTCGAGACCATCTCGATGGAGGACCTGAAGGAGATGCTCGGCCAGCAGGCGCATCAGGACTTTCAGAACCTGCGCCAGGTGATGATGCTGCTGAATCAGTCCGGCTATATGGCGCAAAAGGGCGACCATATGCAGCTCTCGCCCAAGGGCGTGCGCCGGATCGGCCAGCTCGCGCTGCGCGATATCTATCAGGGCCTGCTCAAGGATCGATCCGGCTCGCACGTCACCGACCATCGCGGGATCACCGAGATGCGCCCGGAGGAGACGCGCCCCTACGCTTTCGGCGATCCGCTCAATCTCAATCTGGTCGCGACGCTCAAGCACGCGCTGGCCCGCCGTCCGGGCGTGCCGCTCGCGCTCAATCCCGACGACTTCGAAATTTACGAGAACGACTACGGCAGTTCGTCTTCGACCGTGCTCTGCCTCGACATGTCGTGGTCGATGAGCTGGGAGGGGCGCTTCGCCGCGGCGAAAAAGGTCGCGATGGCGCTGGAGACGCTGATTCGCTCGAAGTTCCCGCGCGACTTCTTCTCGATCGTCGGCTTCTTCACGCGCGCGGTGGAACTCAAGCTCAAGGATCTGCCCGAGGCGTCATGGAACATGGGCGATCCCTTCACCAACCTGCAGGACGGCCTGCGCCTGGCCGCCGATCTGCTCGGCCGCCATCCGTCGCGCAATCAGCATATTATCGTGATTACCGACGGCCAGCCGACCGCCTATTTCCTCAACAAGCGGCTCTATTGCGAGTGGCCGCTGTCGTTCGGCGGCATCAGCATGCGCGCCGCGCAGGAGACGCTCAAGGAAGTCGAGCGCGTCACCCGCAAGGGCATCACGATCAACACCTTCATGCTCGACGATTCGCCGAGCCTGCGCGCCTTCGTCGAAAAGATGACCCAGATCAATCGCGGCCGCGCGCTCTACACCCGGCCCGACCATCTCGGCGAATATATGCTGGTCGATTATCTGTCGAAGAAGCGCAAGCACGCCTGACCGGACGCCGTAACGGTCACGGCGCGCCGGAAGCGTCCTCCGGCGCGACCGGTTCGTCGCTTGCGGCGGTCACCGATTTCGAATTCTCCGGCCGGTCCCATTCCGCGAGACGCCAGCCTTCGCGGAAGGCATCGACCCGCTCGGTGCTTGTGCCATGCCGCGGCCCGGCGCCGAATTCGTCGCCCGCCAGGCTCCAGTACGGCGCCAGTCCGCTGGCGGGAACGTCGAGCTTCTCCAGCGTATAGCCGGCGAAACGGTCGGCCTCCAATTCCTTGATTCGGTTTGGCGTCGCGGCGCGCGCGGCGGAGAAGTCGCGATGGTACTCGTGGCCGACCTCGTGCGCGAAGATCGCGTAGAGCATTGGCTTGACCTCGCTCGGGTCGCGCAGGTCCAGCCGTTCGCCGATCAGCGCCGCCAGCGTCGCCGGACTATAGAAGATGCATCCCCCGGCCATCGCGTGCGGCGGTTCCGGCGCGACGCTGACGTAAACCTTTACGTCGGCGTTCCACAGCGCGTCGATCCGCGCGACCATCGCGGCCACGCCCGGCGCCGGATTCGTCGCTCGCTCGCCGCAGGCGACGAAACTTCCCGCGGCGCCCGACGCGGGGCTTGACGCCGCCGGCGCCGACGCGGTCGGCGGGCGCCGCGATCGCTCGGGGGCGGGAATCGTGCCGCTGTCCTGACTCGCGTCGGCCGCCGCGGGAACCTGCTCCCATTCGTCACCGGCCGCGACCGCGCGCCAGCCCGCCGTAGCCGCCAACCCCAGCGCAATCGCAAGTATCGCTTTAAGTTTGACCGTCCGTCGCATCGCCGCCGCAATCGTTTGCGCCAACCCGTGCCGGTCCTCCACGCCAGCGCTTGGCCCGGCGAGAGTCAAGCCGATTTCATTCGTCGCCTTCCGCCGGCCGGCGTCAGCGCGAGCGACGTTCGTCCGGCGTCCGCCTTGAGCGGCGCGGTTTCGCGCCGGCTCCAGCGGCTAATGCGGTACGGGAAAGCAGGGCAGGCTGGCCATTTCATCGTAACTGTAGGTCCGGCCGTTGAAATCGAAAGTGCCGGCCGGCGCTCCGAAATCCGCCGCTAGCGCGGCCAGTTCGTCCCGTTCGGCTTCGTTTTGGGTCTGTGCGGGCGCATAGGCGATAAACGTTCCGTTGCCGCCGTCGCCGCCGTACGGAAACAGGCGCAATGGCGGCGTAAAGTGCATCCGGGACAGATTCGTCGCCGGCCGCCATCCGGCGGCCGGGCCGTCCTTTTCGGCGCGGACGCCCCACAACGGCGCGTCCGGTGAGCCGGCGAGGCCCAGCTCGCGCCATTCGAGCGCGCCGCCGCTGGCCGCCCGGAACTGCGCGATCATCGGCGACACCAGGATCAATTCGTTGCAGCGGCTTTCGGTTTTGGTGGTTTTGAGCGCGGGATCGTTGAAATCCTCGTCGAAGTCGGCGGTGGCTTCCTGTTCGTCGGGATTCGAGTCTTTGTCGTGCGCCATCATCGCGCCCGCCTTGGTGCTGCCGCCGATCGCGCTGCCGACCAGCTCAACCCCTTGCAACGCGAGCGGCGCGAGCGACGCCGCAAGGCATCCCGAGACGCCCGGGGCGAAGGCGCCGGCGAGGCCGGCGAGCGCCAGCCAGCGCCGGAGGCGTCCGCGGTGAGATCTAAACCAATGCTTGAGGTTGTCGCGCGCCGACGGCTTCATCGACGGCTTCATCGACGAACCGCCGTCACGATCGACGAACTGAAGGGCGGGCTGGGCAGAGCGGTTACGCGCGGCGGGTCGAAGCCCGCCGCCGCCAGCCAGCGCGCGATTTCGGCGAAGCTGTAGTCGCGCCCGCGGGTGGTCAATAGTAGATAAAGCGAAAAGACCGCGCCCGCCGCCGGCGCCGTCATCGAGTCGTCCATCACATGGTCTTTGATCGCGATTATTCCGCCGGGATTCAGCGCCCGCCAGCATGAGCGCATCAGATGCGCGTTGGTCGGCTCATCTTCGCTATGGATGATGTTGGAAAGAAAGACGGCGTCGACCGGATGCGGCAGGTCGCCGGCGCGATAATCGACCGCGCACAATTCGATTCGCGCGCGCAGTTCGGGCGCGCGCTCGGCGAGAATCCGGCGCGCCACTTCGAGCGTCGCGGGCAGGTCCCATATCTCGCCCCGCAGATGCGGCCAGCGGCGGAGAAATTCGACCAGGTACGTGCCGGGTCCGCCGCCCAAATCGACGATCGTGCGCGCCCGCGACAGATCCAGATGGGCCGCTGTCCAGACCGCGTCGCCGCGCGCGCGAACGAGACTATCCATCGCGCGAATAAAGCGCTCGGTTGCGGCCGGGTCGGTCTGGAACATGTCGGGCGGGCGGACCGGCTGTCCGGTGCGAAGCGCCTTTTCGAGCCGGCCCCATTCGTCCCACAAGGCGCCATCGAACAGGATCATCCCGCCGAGATATTCGGGCGACGAGGCGACGAGATAGCGTGCGGCGGCCTCGCCCAGCACGTATTCGCCAATCGATTTTCGCAGAACTTCGAGCGCCACGAGCGCGTCGGCCAGCAGCGCGGTCGCCCGCCGATCGCATCCGAGCGCGTCCGCCAGAGAGTCGCCGTCGCGGGGACCGGCGGCCAGCGCGTCGAACAGTCCGAGCCGGGTCGCCGTCTGGAGCGCGCGGGCCTCGGCATGTCCACCCGCAATTGCCGCGATTTTCGTGAAGTCCATGTCCGTCGCGTTCGAACCGCGTCCCGCCTTTCCGCTCCGCTCGGCTTCAGATGGCGTGCGGATACGCCATTTCCGCAGCATCCGCGCTTTCTGGCCCGACTTCAACCCGAGGGCGCGGGACGCGGCGCGATCCCGGGTCAAGTTAAACTAACGCATGAAGTCCTGGGTGACGTACCAGGCGCCG
>JAJXYM010000266.1 GCA_021780585.1 Deltaproteobacteria bacterium | reverse complement strand
GATCGATCACGAGCTGATCGATCCGCGCCACCACTTCCCATGCGCCCCACGCGCCGAGCGCATAGTCGAAGTTGTGGCGCGGCTCGATCGGGCCGAAAGAGTTGTCCTCGCCGGTCAGCATCCATCCGCCGGTGAGTTGCCACGCATGGTTCGCGATCGTTCGGGTGGACGGCGCCGCCGCGGCGATTCCGACGCCCGGAGTGCCGCTGAAGCTCAACGTCTGGGCGTTTTCGACAAATTCGCCCAGGACCGCCAACGGCCCCCACAAATCATTGAACTGCGGCGCGATCCGATAGCGCGTTCCGGCCGCCGAGACGCCGTTTGAATATTCGAAAAAAGGCCTCCCGCCCGGCGAATTGAAGCTGTCGAGCGCGGCCCCTGATTCGTTGCCGATCGTCCCGGCCAGTCCCATGCCCAGGTTTGCCGCGGAACGCCTCTCCGAACCGGCGAACGGATGGAAAAACAGGCGGCCGGCGAATTCGTTGAGAACGTGATCGGCGTAGCGGCTCGCGGCGGTATTATCAGCCCTTCCGCCGAACATCCCGACCGCGTATTCGAGCCGCCGGCCGAACAGAATCCCGTGCAGATCGAAGCCGAGGTCGCGATCGGGGACGAGCTGCGAGGGCGTCGCGCGCTCGGCAAACTTGATGTAGCGATCGTCCTCCAGACGCTCGAGGCCGACTGGCTCCTTGAATTTGCCGCCGCGAATCCGGAATTCCGGCCAGTAATGGATATCGGCGAAGGCGTCCTGCAGGGTCGCGGTGTACTGGCCGAAATCGAACATCAGGCGGAAGTCGAAATAGCGCGCCGCCGTCGCCTGGAGATACGGCCGCATCCGGCGCAGCAACAGATCGTCGTGCTCGTTCGTGCGACCGAGGTCATGGACGCGATTCTCGACCTGGGCCCATCCGCCGAGCTCGAGCCGCCAAGCCTCGTCGGCGGAATGAAACACCAGACCGTCCGGGCCGAAATCCCGCACCGCGGGTTCACTCGAGGCTCGCCGCTTCCCGCGTGCGATGCGACGCGAAGCTTCGGACCGACGATTCGCCCGCACCGGGTTCGTCACGTGCGGCGCGTGCGGCGACGTATCCGTGGGCGCCAGATGTTGGCGCGATTTATCGCGGGTGGGCGCGGGATCGGCGGCGCGCGCGCGGCTTGGCCCGACGAGGCCCAGAGCGAGGAGGGCGAGCAGCGCGGCGAATGCGGAGAAGTTTTTCAACTCTGTAAATCGATAAAATCGATTGATTTAGTCGATTATCTTAGGCCACGACATCTTTGAGTCAAGCGGATACGCATCCGCTCCTCGATCGGCAAGAATTTTTCTTGATTGGTTCGCCGGTGCGAGCGTCCCGATCGACGCGAGGACAGCCGCGGTCAGCCGCGATCGCCGGTTTCGAGCCGTTCGAGCAGGCCGATCAACTCGGCCATCGAGCGCATCACGAAGTGCGGCGGGTATTCCGGATGGTCCGCAAGCTGGCTATGCGGTGTCGGGCCGGTGGCGACGGCGACGCGGGCGCCATAGCCGGCATTGATCGCAGCCATCATGTCGCGCGGTTCGTCGCCGACGTAGACGCATTGGCGCGGCGCGACGCCGGCGCGGGCGGCGGCGTCGGCAAGGCTCGCGGACTTGTCCAGCGCGCGCATCGAGAAGGTGCTTTGCGTGATCACCTGATCGAAATAGTGGGCAAGGCCGATTCTTTCCAGTTTTTCGACGAGCCGCCGCGAGTCGCCCGGACGGCTGGTGATAATCGCGGTGGCGTAGTCGCGCCGTTTGAGTTCGGCGAGCGTCTCGGGGACGTGCGCGAGCACGGCGGGGCGTTCGATCCGGTCGACTTCGAGGACCAGATTCGGGTAGGCGATCCGCACGTAGGCGTCGCGCAGATGCTCGGGCAGGCCGAGATAGAAATCGCCGCGTTCGATCGCGTCGCGGTAGCGTTCGGGCGTGAGCGGCGGCGTATGGCCCATCTGGTCGAGCGCGGCGCGGGCGGCGGTGAAGAGCGGGCCGTGGATATCGACGATGGTGCCGTCGAGGTCGAAGAAGACGGCCTTGAACCGTCCGGACGGGGATTGATTAGCCATGCGACGCTCCGGCGCGAATTGCGCGCGCGAATGGCCGCATCGTCGCACGCCCCGCCCCGCCGCGCCACCCGCTGGTCCGATTGGGTACACCCCTTGCCGTTCGTTGAAATTCGCGCAACCGGGAGAAGAATTAGCCCGACAGAACGATCGCCGCTCGTGCCTGTAATCAGTATTTCCACGTACCGGCGATTATCCGCGGAACCATTGCGATCCTGTTAAGGATTCCGGGTGAAAGCGGAATATTTTTCGACGGTTTGACTATGACTTCGAAAAATAACGAAAATATGCCGCGTTTGTCGTGAGGGAGAATCAATGAGCCACAGACGAGGGTTTGTTAGTACGCTAAGAGCGATGCAGCGTGCGGCCGAACAAGCGTCCCGCGCTCAGGCGCGCGCCGCGCGAGAAATGGAGCGCTTGCAGAGGCAGCGGGAGCGTGAGCGGATCGCAACTGAGAAAGAGCGGCTGCTTATCTTTCACGAGGACCAGGAACAGGAAGCTGAATCACGGAATTCGGATTTGGCTCAGACGATAGGTCGAATTTCGAAGCATTTGATCGAGGCGCTAGGATCAGATCATCGACTAGATTTTGAATCGCTCAAGACGCCCCTGAAACTACCGGAGTTCGTCCCGAGCGCTTTGGGTGAAGCCGAGCAAGCGCCTAGACCCGAGAACTACCTTCCGAAGCCGCCCAGCCTATTTGCCAGAATTTTTTCCAAAGCCAGAGTACAGCATCAACAAGCGATAAGGGAGTCTCGCGTTAAATTCGACGCCGATGTTGCGGCACATAGGGACCGCGAGAAAGCCCGGCAAGCGGCACTCGGGGTTGCTCGAGCCGAACACGAAGAGAAGGTTCGAAAGATCCGGGAGAAAACCGTGCGACAAAATTCAGCAATCGACGCGCTGAGGTCGGATTACGAGAATGGAAAGAAGGAAGGATTGACGCAGTATTGCGAAGCGGTGTTATCCGGTCAGTCGAATCCTGTTGGTTGGCCTGAATCGCTTAGGATCGCCTACGCGTCGGAGTCGAAGCAACTGGTGGTTGAGTATGACCTGCCGGGATTCGACATCATTCCTGGAGTTTCCGGTCACAAATATGTAAGGTCGAAAAAGGAGATAATTACTACTGGCCGGTCCGATGCGGAGCGCAAACGTTTGTATGCGAACCTGATCGCTAAAGCGTCGCTTCGCATCGTCCATTTACTATTCAATGCCGACTATGCCGGGCACGTTGACAGCATTGTTTTCAATGGACATGTGGAAGCGATCGATCAGGCGACTGGCCGCCAGGTACATCCTTGCCTTGTGACGCTCCGGACGACACGGTCCTTGTTTTCGGATTTGGACCTCGCGCGCGTCGATCCCGAAACATGCCTTAAGGGGTTAAGCGCGTCCGTTTCGAAGAGACCAAGCGAGTTGGCGCCAGTC
>JAJXYM010000446.1 GCA_021780585.1 Deltaproteobacteria bacterium | reverse complement strand
CCCATCCCCAGAATTTTCGCCTGCGCTCAGCCATCGCGATACGCTCCTTGCGGCCCGACAGATCCGACCGATCGCCGCAATTGTGCGCCCGGCGGCGCGAAGTCGGCAAGCCGCGCGCGACCCCGGACGCTTGCCAGCGCGCGTTCGACGCCGTATCTCTCGATGAACCAAACGCCGGGAGCCATGCCGATGAGCGAAGCCGCGATTTCCGCCGCCGATCCATATCCGCGCAAACGCATCCGCGCGCACGGCGTCGAAATGGCCTACGTCGACGCGGGCGCGGGCGAGCCGATCGTCTTTCTGCACGGCAATCCGACCTCGTCGTATCTGTGGCGCAACGTCATTCCGCACCTGAGCGATCAGGGTCGATGTCTCGCGCCCGACCTGGCCGGGATGGGCGATTCAGGCAAGACGCCCGACGGCTCCTACCGCTTCGTCGATCACGCGCGCTATCTCGACGGCTGGTTCGCCGCGCTCGGGCTGGACCGCAACGTCACGCTGGTCGTCCACGACTGGGGTTCCGCGCTGGGCTTCCATTGGGCGCATCGCCATCCGGCCGCGGTCAAGGGAATCGCCTACATGGAAGCGATCGTCCGGCCGCTCACGCTCGCCGAATGGCCCGACGCGGCGCGCCAGGTGTTCGTCGCGATGCGCGGTCCGGCCGGCGAGGCGATGGTGCTCGACAAGAATGTCTTCATCGAACGAATACTCCCCGGCAGTATCCTGCGAAAGCTCGCGCCCGCGGAGATGGAAGCGTATCGCCGGCCGTATCGCGAGCCGGGCGAAGGACGCCGGCCGATGCTCACGTGGCCGCGCCAGATTCCGATCGACGGCGAACCCGCCGACGTGGCCGCGATCGTCGCGGAGTATTCGCGCTGGCTGGCCGGCGCGAACCTGCCCAAACTTTTCGTCAACGCCGAGCCGGGCGCGATCCTGACCGGCGCGCCGCGCGAATTCTGCCGCGGATGGCCGAATCAGCGCGAAGTCACGGTGCGCGGCTCGCACTTTATCCAGGAGGATTCGCCGCACGAAATCGGCGCGGCGATCGCCGCCTGGCGCCGGTCGCTGTAGCGCCCGCCGGCGAATTCACAACCCCGAGGTAAGCCATGTCCAACCTGTCATGCCTGACTTTCACGGTGGCCGATAACGTCGCGCATATCACGCTCAACCGGCCCGAGGCCGCCAACGCGATGAACCTGGAGCTGTCGCGCGAGCTCGAGGAAGTCTCGCTCGAATGCGACGAAAATCCCGCCGTGCGCGCCGTGCTGATCACCGGCGCCGGCAAGCTCTTCTGCGGCGGCGGCGATCTCAAATCCTTCGCCGCGCAGGGCGAAGCCGAACTCCCCGCCCATCTCAAGCGCGTGACGTTCTATCTGCACAAGGCGCTTCATCGGTTCGCCCGGATGCGCGCGCCGGTGGTGATCGCCGTCAACGGCAACGCCGGCGGCGCCGGGATGAGCCTGGCGCTGTCGGGCGATCTGGTGCTGGCGGCGGAATCGGCCCGTTTCACCCTCGCCTACTCGCGCGTCGGCCTCACGCCCGACGGATCGTCGAGTTACTATTTGCCGCGCGTCGTCGGATTGCGCCGCGCGCTGGAGCTGGCGCTGACGAATCGGACGCTGACCGCGCGCGAGGCCGAAGCGATGGGCATCGTCACGCGCGTCGTGCCCGACGCCGAGTTGCAGGCCGCGGCGCAAAAGCTCGCCGGCGAACTCGCCCAGGGCGCCACCGTCGCCTTTGGCGGAATCAAGCGTCTGATGTATGCGGCGGCCAACACTTCGCTCGACGAGCAGATGGAGCTCGAGACCGAATTTATCGCCGATTGCGCCCGCACCGCCGACGCGCGCGAGGGCATCGCGGCGTTTCTCGCCAAGCGCGCGCCGAAATTCAAGGGCGAGTGAAGCGGATCGGCGGCCGGCTCAATAGCCGGTCGCCCGATCGACCAGATTCAGCAGCGGCTGGCCGTCGCGAAAACGCCGCAGATTATCGGCGAACAATTGGCACGCGGCGGTGTTGTAATCCTTGAACGCGCCCGACATGTGCGGCGTCAGGATCACATTCTCCAGCGTCCACAGCGGACTTTCCGCCTCCAGCGGCTCGCGCTCGAAGACGTCCAGACCGGCCCCGCCGATCCGTTTTTCCTCCAGCGCGCGAATCAGCGCCGCCTGATCGATCACCGATCCGCGTCCGATATTGACGAGGTAGGCGTGCGGACGCATCGCGGCGATTTCGCGCGCGCCGATAAAGCCGCGGGTATGGGGCGTGCCCGGCAGCGTCACCGTGATGAAGTCGCTCGCCGCAAGCATCGCGACGCGCTCGTCCGGACCGTACCAGCGCCGCGGAATCCGCCCCTCGGGATCGCCGACGCCGGGCGGATTCCAGCCGGCGTCCGTATGGTCCGCCGGATTGCGCTTGAGCGCGAGAATTTCCATCCCGAACGCGGCGCCGAGACGCGCGGTTTCGCGCCCGATCGATCCGTAACCGACCACGCCCAGCGTTTTCCCGCGCAGCGCGTCGACCGTCTCCATGAAGCCGGCGTTGCGCTGCCATTCGCCGCGCATCTGCGCCCGCATCGTCTGATGGAACCCGTGCGCGAACGCGAGCATCGAGGCGATCGTGTATTCGGCGATCGGCGTCGCGTGGATGCCGCTCGAAGTCGTCAGCGCGACCCGATCGGATTCGGCCAGCGCGCCCTTCAGCGCATGGTCGGCGCCGGCGCTCAACAACTGGATCCAGCGCAGCCTCGGCGTGTTGCGCACGAACTCGTCCGGGATGCGCAGGCCGAACAGAACGTCGCATCCGCCCGCCGCCGCCGCGATCATCTCGGCCGCGGACCGGCATTGCCGATCGACGAATTCGGCGCCGCCGGCCGCCTCCGCGATCAGTTCCCGTTGTGCCGGGGTCAGCCCGACCGTCGCCAGAATTTTCATCGCCGTATGCCGCCCTGGGAGGATTTGGCCCAATCTCGCATGACCGCGCCGACGGCATCAAGCGCGCCGGCCAGCGTGGCCGCGCGGCGTTTCGATTATGGACGATACCCATTAGAATCGGTTGTGTGATTCGGTTGCGCGCCAGAATGGGGGTAATCGTGTTCGCGGCGACGTTCGCTCTGGCCGGCGCGTCTGGAGCGCGCGCCCAGAGCGGCGGAATTAACGCGCCGGCGTTCGGCAATGCGCCGCCTGCCTATCCGCCCGCCCCGAGCGACAATAGTTCGTCCGACCAGACGCTCGAAATCGCGCCGCGGGTCGTCCCGCCCGCGCCGCCTGAGCCGGCCGCGCCGCCGCCCAATGATCAGGACAACGCGAACGCGGGAACTTCCGCCGCCGCGCCGGATACTGCGTCCGCCTCCGGCAGCGCCGACGCCACGGCGACCGCGACTCACGATCGGCCCTATCTCGGCATGACCGTGCAGGCGATCTACGCCAACGATCAGCCGGGCCGAATCGTTACCGGGCTCGAGGTCGTCAGCGTCGATCCGGGCGGGCCCGCCGCGCGCGCGGGCCTGCAAGG
>JAJXYM010000018.1 GCA_021780585.1 Deltaproteobacteria bacterium | reverse complement strand
AGCGCCGGCGACGAAATTCCCCGTGGGCGCGCCCGGACCGTTCAGCTCCGTCCAAGCTATGGCAATCGAATCCCGTATCGACAGCGACTTCCTGGTAATCGGCGGCGGTATCGCCGGTTTGCTCTTTGCGATCAAGGCCGCCGATTTCGGTTCCGTCACCGTGCTGACCAAGGCCGCCAGCGACGAAGCCAACACCTCCTACGCGCAGGGCGGCATCGCCAGCGTCTGGAGCGTCGACGATTCCTTCGAATCGCACGTCGAGGACACGCTGCGCGCGGGCGCGGGCCTGTGCGATCGCGCGGCGGTCGAGGCGATCGTGCGCGACGGCCCCGAGGCGGTGCGCGACCTGATCGCGCTGGGCGCCAATTTCACCCGCGTCGAAGGCGGCGGCGAGGACGAATACGACCTCGGCCGCGAGGGCGGCCACAGCCATCGCCGCGTCCTGCATGCACAGGACCTGACCGGCCGCGAGATCATGCGGGCGCTGGGCGAGGCGGCGCGCGCCCGGCCAAATCTGCGCGTGCTGGAAAATCACGTCGCGGTGGATCTGTTAATCGAGCGGCGCGGCGGCGCGGCGCAATGCTGGGGCGCCTACGCGCTCGAAAAATCCTCGCGCTCGGTGAGCAAAATCGTCTCCCGCGCAACTCTGCTCGCCACCGGCGGCGCCGGCAAGGTCTATCTCTACACGACCAATCCCGATATCGCCTCGGGCGACGGCGTCGCGATCGCCTATCGCGCCGGCGCGCCGATCGCCAATATGGAGTTCTACCAGTTCCATCCGACCTGCCTGTACCACCCCGCCGCCAAGTCGTTCCTGATTTCCGAAGCGCTGCGCGGCGAGGGCGCGATTCTGCGCCTGCCCGACGGCGCGCCTTTCATGAAGCGGTATCATCCCGACGCCGAACTCGCGCCGCGCGATATCGTCGCCCGCGCGATCGACTCCGAGATGAAGCGGCTCGGCCTCGATTGTGTATATCTCGATATCAGCCATCGCGACGCCGCCTATATCCGCGAGCGTTTCCCGAACATTTACCGGCGATGCCTCGGCTACGGCTTCGACCTGACCGCCGGGCCGATTCCGGTGGTGCCGGCGGCTCACTATATGTGCGGCGGCGTGGTCACCGACCTGATGGCGCGCACGCCGATCGCGCGGCTCTACGCCGCCGGCGAGGTCGCGATGACCGGCCTGCATGGCGCCAACCGGCTCGCCTCGAACTCGCTGCTCGAGGCGGCCGTGATGGGCCGTCGGGCCTGCGCCGCCGCCCGCGCCGCGCTCGCCTACGACGAGGGCGCGCCGCCGGCCTTCCCCGAATGGAACCCGGGAGACGCCATCCCCGGCGAGCAGCGCGTGCTGATTACGCAGAGCTGGGACGAAATCCGCCGCCTGATGTGGAACTACGTCGGCATCGTGCGCAGCGATCGGCGGCTCGAGCGGGCGCTACGGCGAATCGCGATGCTCAAGGAGGAAATCCACAGTTACTATTGGGATTATCTGCTGGATTCGGACCTGATCGAACTGCGCAATCTCGCGACCGTCGCGGAATTGGTCGTGCGCTGCGCGATCGCGCGCAAGGAGTCGCGCGGCCTGCATTACACGATCGACTATCCCGAGCGCGACGACGCCCACTGGCTGCGCAACACCGTGCTCCGCCGCGAAAGTTGACGCTGACTTGCCCGAACCGCGCGCGCCATCGAACGGCGCGCGGGTCAGGCGGGAGCGGCCGGTTGCGTCGGCGCGTTATCGTAATTGAACGTCAGCTTGTCGCCGTCCAGATCGACGCGGACCACGCCGCCCTTCGCCAGCCGTCCGAATAACAATTCGTCGGCCAGCGGCCGCGCGATTTCGTTTTCGATCAGCCGATGCAGCGGGCGCGCGCCGAAGCGCGGATCGTAGCCCCGCTCCGCAAGCCATTTGCGCGCCGCCGGCGCGACTTCGATCGTCACGCGATTCGCCGCCAGCCGCTCCGCCAGCTCGGCCACGAATTTGTCGACCACCCGCTCGATCACCGGCGGCGGCAGCGGCGCGAACTCGATTATCGCGGAGAGCCGGTTGCGAAACTCCGGCGCGAACATCCGATCGATCACCGCGCGCGGCGACCCGGTGGTCTCCCCCGCGCCGAAACCGATCACCGCACGCGCCAGCTCCTGCGCCCCCGCGTTGGTGGTCATCACGATAACGACGTTGCGGAAATCGGCCTTGCGGCCGTTGTTGTCCGTCAGCGTCGCATGATCCATCACCTGCAACAGGATATTGAACAGGTCGGGATGCGCCTTTTCGATCTCGTCGAGCAGCAGCACGCAATGCGGCGTCTTGTTGATCGCGTCGGTCAGGAGTCCGCCCTGGTCGAAGCCGACGTAGCCGGGCGGCGCGCCGATCAGCCGCGACACCGTATGCCGCTCCATGTACTCGCTCATGTCGAAACGGATGAACTCGACGCCCATCGTTTTGGCGAGTTGGCGCGCGACCTCGGTCTTGCCGACTCCCGTCGGACCGGCGAACAGAAACGCGCCGACCGGGCGGTCCGGATGCGCCAGGCCCGAGCGCGCCAGCTTGATCGCGCGGCTGACCGCGTGAATCGCGTCGTCCTGTCCGTAGACCGCCGTCTTCAGCTCGCTTTCGAGATCCCGCAGGCGGGCGCGATCGGTTGACGACACCGTGCGTTCCGGAATCTTCGCCATCCGCGCGACGGTCCGTTCGGCGTCGCGCGCGCCGACCGTCACGGTCTCGCCGCCTTTGGCCCGCAGATGGCCCGCGACGCCCGCCTCGTCCATCACGTCGATCGCCTTGTCGGGCAGGAAGCGATCGTTGATATAGCGCGCGGAGAGCTCCACCGACGCGCGAATCGCCGGCGCGGTGTAACGCACATTATGATGCTTTTCGTACTGGCTCTTGAGCCCGTTCAGAATTTGCACGGCCTCCTCGCGGCTCGGCTCGTGCACGTCGATCCGCTGGAAGCGCCGCGCCAGCGCCTTGTCGCGATCGAAAGACCGCTTGTACTCCTGATAGGTGGTCGAACCGATACAGCGCAATTCGCCCGACGCCAGCGCCGGCTTGAGCAGGTTCGACGCGTCCATCGTCGAACCCGACGCCGATCCCGCGCCGACGATCGTATGAATCTCATCGATGAACAGCACGATGCGGCGATTGCCGGTCGCGGCCTTGATCACCGCCTTGAGCCGCTGCTCGAAATCGCCGCGAAACCGCGTGCCGGCCAATAGCGCGCCCATATCGAGCGCGAATATCTCCACGTCCTTCAACGCCGGCGGAACGTGTCCCTGATGGATCGCGAGCGCGAGTCCTTCGGCCAGCGCGGTCTTGCCCACCCCGGCCTCGCCGACGAAGACCGGATTGTTCTTGCGCCGGCGCAGCAGCACATGCACCGCCCGCTCGATCTCTCTTTCGCGCCCGATCAACGGATCGATCTGGCCCTTGGCGGCGCGCTCGTTCAGATTGACCGCGTAAGTCTTGAGCGCCTTCGCCGGAGACAGCTTGGGCGACGCCGAGGCCGAAG
>JAJXYM010000140.1 GCA_021780585.1 Deltaproteobacteria bacterium | reverse complement strand
GGTCCGGCCCGGCGAGATCGTCGGTCTCGCCGGCGTTGACGGAAACGGCCAGGCCGAGCTGGTCGAAGCGATCGCCGGCGCCGTCAAACTCGACGCCGGGAGCATCGCGCCCGCGCCCGGCGGCGCGGCGGTGGCCGTGATTCCGCAGCATCGCGACCGCGACGGTCTCGTGCTCGAGCTGCCGCTGTGGGAAAACTTGATGCTCGCCGCTCCGCTGCGGGCGCGTTTCGCGCCGCGCGGGTTGATCGGATGCGGCGCGGCGCGGCGCTTTTGCGCCGACCTGCTTGACCGCTTCGCGATTCGCGCCGCCGCCGGTCCGGCGTGCGCGGCGGGCGCGCTTTCCGGCGGCAACCGCCAGCGGCTCAGCGTCGCCCGCGCGCTGGCCGGCGCGCCGCGCGCGATCGTCGCGCCCGACATTTGCCGCGGCCTCGATCTCGGCGCCGCCGCGCAGGTGCATCGCGGGCTTGCCGAGTTCGCCGCCGGAGGCGGCGCGGTGCTGCTGATTTCGACCGACCTCGACGAGCTGCTCGAATGCTGCGGACGGCTGCTGGTGATGGTCCGCGGCCGCGTCCATGAAACCGCCGACCGCGATCCAGAGCGCCTGGGACTGTTGATGGCGGGCGCGGCGGAATGAGGCGGTTGCTCGCCGCGGCGCTCCGTCCGGCTGGCGCGATCGGCTGCGCGCTTGGCGTCGTGGCGATCGCGCTCGCGCTGCTTGGCGCATCGCCGGTCGCGGTCGCTGCCGATCTGGCCGATGGCGCTTTCGGCAATTGGATCGCCTTTACCGATACGCTCGCCCGCGCGACGCCGCTGGTCTTCTGCGGCCTCGCCGTGGCGATCGCTTTTCACGGCGCGCTTTGGAATATCGGCGCCGACGGCCAATTGATTGTCGGCGCGCTCGCCGCCGGCGCGATCGGTCCGGCGCTCGGCGGATGGCCGCACACGCTGGCGATCGCCGCGATAATTGGCGCGGGCGGACTGGCGGGAGCGATTTGGGGCGGGCTGGCCGGATGGCTCCGGGCGCGCCGCAACGTCAACGAAGTGATCAGCACGATCATGCTCAATTTTATCGCCGCGCAACTGCTGAGCTGGGCCGTGCACGGGCCGTTGATGGAGCCGTCGGGCGCGTTTCCCGCCAGCCGCAAAATCGCGGCCGCGGCGCGGCTTCAGCTTTATTTCCCACCCAGCCGCGTCAATCTCGCGATGCTCTTCGCGCTGGCGCTCGCGGCGGTTTGCGAATTCGGCTTGTTCCGCACCGCGCCCGGCTTCGAGTTGCGCGCGCTCGGCCGCAACCGGCGCGCCAGCGCCTTTTTCGGCGTGCCGATCGCGCGGCTCACGGCCGGCGCGATGGCGCTGTCGGGCATGCTCGCGGGCTTCGGCGGAGCGGTGCAAATTTCCGCGATCACCCATCGCCTGTACGAAACGATATCGCCCGGATGGGGTTACGAAGCGATCGCGGTCGCGCTGGTCGCGCGGCTGAGTCCGCTCGGTATCGTGCCGGCCGCGCTGCTGTTCGGCGCGCTCGACAACGGCTCTCAGGCGATGCAGCGCGCCGACGGCATCTCGCCGCAACTGGTCTATGTCATACAGGCGCTGGTGATTATCGCGCTGCTCGCCTTCGATGCGTCGGCGGCCGGCGGATGGCGCGAAGCGTTCGGCGCGGGCGCGCCGGCCGAGCCGAACGCCGGCGCGGAGGGCGGCGATGTTTGAAGCGTTCGCGGCTGCGACGATCGCGATGGCGACGCCGATCCTGCTCGCGGCCCTGGGCGAGCTGTTGGTCGAGCGCGCGGGCGTGATCAATATCGGAATCGAGGGCGCGATGCTTGCCGGGGCGTTCGCCG
This sequence comes from Deltaproteobacteria bacterium, assembly GCA_021780585.1. Taxonomy (GTDB): domain Bacteria; phylum Desulfobacterota; class Binatia; order Binatales; family Binataceae; genus JADMIL01. The sequence continues at coordinate 1,675 of JAJXYM010000140.1, read as the reverse complement.
CGATCGCCGTGGCCCACGCCACCGGCGGCGCGCTGGCGGGCGTCGCCGCGGCGATCGGCGCCGGCGCGGCGATCAACGCGATCTTCGCGTTCGTCGCGGTCAATCTCGCCGTCAATCAAGTGGTCGCCGGAACCGCGATCGACCTGCTCGCGACGGGTTTGACCGGAGTCTTGTACCAGCGGCTTTTCGGCGCCACCGGGCGCGCCTTCACCGTTACGCCGATGCGATCCATCGAACTCGGTCCGCTGGTCCGTCTGCCGGTAATCGGCCGCGCGCTGTTCGACCAATCCGCGCTGGTCTATCTCGCTTTGGCGCTGGTTCCGGCGATCGCCTGGATAATCGGCCGCAGCCGCTTCGGACTCCGCCTGCGCGCCGCCGGCGAACGCCCCGAAGCGGCCGATGCGCTCGGGCTCGGCGTTTACCGCTTGCGCTGGATCGCGCTGCTCGCGTCGGGCGTGCTCAGCGGACTCGGCGGAGCCTATCTGACGCTCGCCTACGCCGACACCTTCGTCGAGGGCATTTCGGCGGGCCGCGGTTACGTCGCGCTGGCGGTGGTCATCGTCGGCCGCTGGAACGCGTGGGGCGTCGCGGCGGCTTCGCTGATGTTCGGCGGCGCGATCGCGCTGCAATTCGTTCTGCAGGCGACCGCCGCCACGATTCCCTATCAATTGTTTCTGGCGCTGCCTTACCTGCTGACGGTCGCGGTGCTGGCGCTGGCGGGCGGACAGGCCGACGCGCCCTCCGCGCTCGGCGAGCCTTATGTCCGTCCGTGAGCCGGAAAAATCGGATTAGCGGCGTGGGATGCGGCGAATCGTGGCGAGGATCCGGCGCGCGCGGCCTTGCGCGGTGCGCACGATTTCCGCGTCCTTGAGATTGTCGGGCAGCCGCCGCTTGAGGAAATCGCCCAACTCGCGCTCATGCTCGCGCAGCGCCGCGCGCGCCGCGGCGGAGTTCGGCGATTTGTTCGCCTGCAGCTTGCGCGGGCCTTCGTGGCCGCCTTCGGAGATGTACCAATCTTTGAACGCGCCGCGAAAACCCGCGTCGAACATCAGCGAACCCAGATACGACGCCGCCGGCGGCACGCGCAGCAACAGTTCCGCGTGCGTGCGTTCCTGCCCCGGACTTTCGTACTCGGCCATCAGATGGCCGCCGTCCGGAATGATTTCGCCGAAGCGCCCGACCAACGCCGCTTCCAGTCCGGCCGCGCGCGCGTCGAGCGTCGCGCCGCCGGCGGTGCGCACTTCCGGATAAAGCCGGCATTCGCACCACGGCTTAACGCCGCGGCCGCCGCCGCTCAGGATGCCGGTCATCAGCGGCGACGCCGAAGGCGCTTCGCCGTTGCGCGCGATCGCGACGGTCAGGTAGTGCCATCCCGCGCGCGGCCGCACCGGCCGGGCGCTGACCACCTCGGCCCGCCATACCGCGCCGCCGGCGCCGCCCAGCTCGCTATGGTCGAGCAGGCCGGCCAGCACGAGCGCGGTCGGAATCGGCGTGGGGGTCGTGACGTTTGGCTTCATCGGGCGGCTTCTCGCACAGTTCTGCTCGGTCGAATATGGATTGGCGCCGCGATGACGCGCCTTGCCGCAAAATTAGCATGGCGCGGCGCGTTCATAGAGCGGCGGTTGCTTTGCCAGCGGACGGAAAACTACTATAAAGAAATCCAGTGACACGCGAG
>JAJXYM010000437.1 GCA_021780585.1 Deltaproteobacteria bacterium | reverse complement strand
CCGGCGTCGTCGAAGGCGCGACCGATTGTCTGGCGACGCTCGCCACGATCGTCGGCGAGGAACGGATCGAATGCGGTCTGGCGCTGCACGGATGCTGGGAGATCGCGCATCGCGGCGACGGCGTCGCGCTGCCGTGGAATGACGAAGGCGGGCGGCTGCGGATCGTCCGCACCGTCGTCGGCGGAACGGTCGATCCGGCCGCGATGCTGTTCGGGATACTGCGCGCGGCGATGCGCGCCGGGGCCGAGGTTTACGAGCGTACTCCCGTGCTCAGGATCGCGACGCGGCCGGCGCCCGCGCTCGAAATTCCCGGCGCCACGCTCAATCCCTCGACCGTCGTGGTCGCCGCCAACGCCTGGATCGGCGAGCTGATTCCGCCCTTGCGCGCCGGGATGCGCAGTGCGCTCACCTTCGCCTGCGCGACCGAACGTCTCGGCGCCGACGCGCTGATCGCGATCGGCCTCGAATCCGGCCTGCCGTTCTACACGGTGGACACGCCCTATCTGTGGGGACGGGCGACCGCCGACGGCCGCGCGATCTTCGGCTCGGGACTCGTCTTCGGCCCCAGCTCGCGGCTGGAGCAAATCGACGTCGCGGCGGGCGAGGCGAAGCTCGCGCTGGACCGGCTCGAAGCGCGGGTGCGCGGACTTAATCCCGCCCTCGCGCGCGTCCGCATCGCCGCGCGCTGGGCCGGCCCGATCGGAATTACGGACGACCTCGTGCCGATCCTGTGCCGGATGCCGGGCGCGCCCGAAGTCCTGATCGCGGGCGGCTACTCGGGGCATGGCGTCGCGATGAGCGTGAAGGCGGGACGGCTGATCGCCGACGCGATCGCGGATGGCGTTCCCTTGCCGAACTGGGGTTCGCCGCGGCGCTGACGGCGGATCGCGGCCGTGCGGCGAGCTTACGGCGCGGCGAGCGGTTTCAGCGTCTGACGATCGAAGGCCGCCGCGACCGCGTCGATCGTATCGGCTTCGTCCGCGTGCTTGTCCGTGCGAATCCCGACGATCCGCGCGAAGCGCAGCGCCATCCCGCCGTCGTATTGCGGACTGCGCTGAATATCGCTGTAGGCGACCTCGACCACGATTTCCGGCCGCACGGCGACCACGCCGCCCCGCTCCTCGAGCTTGAGCGCGAGCAGCTTTTCGGTCATCTCGCGGAAGTCCTCGTCGGTGAGTCCCTTGAAGGTTTTGCCGACTTCGACGAAACCGCCGCGCGCGGGATCGCGCGCCGCCAGATGGTAATTCGAAAGCCATCCGTGCCGCCGCCCGTAACCCCATTCGGCCGCGACGATCGCCAGGTCGAGCGTGCGCGCGTGCTTGATCTTGAGCCATCCGCGGCCGCGCGCGCCGGGCATATACGGACTCGCCAACGACTTCGCCATCACGCCCTCGTAGCCGTCGGCGATCGCGCGCGCGTAAAAGCGGTCGCCCTCGGCGACCGACGCGGGCAGAATCCGTCCGGCGCGTCCCAGGCCCGCGCGATCGGCCAGCTCCGCCAACGCCGCGTAGCGTCGTTCGTAGGGCGCGTCGATCAGCAATTCGCCGTCGAGTCCGATCAGATCGAAGACGAACAGCCTCACCGGCCGCTCCATGCGCATCCGCGCGACGTCATGGACGCGCCCGAACCGGCGCATCACGTCCTGGAACGCGAGCGGGCGGCCGGCGGGATCGATCGCGATTACTTCGCCGTCGAGGATCGCGCGGCGCCCCTCCAGCCGGCCGATCGTTTCGACCACTTCGGGCAGGCTCGGCGTGATTTCGTTGAGCCGGCGCGACCAGAGCCGGACGCCGAAGGGTCCGCTATGAATCTGCACGCGGGCGCCGTCGAGCTTATGCTCCAGCGCGAGCGCGCCATTCAGGATCCTGAACGCCTCGGCGACGTTCGCCGCCGGCTGCGCGAGCATCGGGCGCAACGGCCGCGGCGCTTCGGAAGCGGCCGTCACCGTCTCGGCCGCGCGATCCGCGTTACGAATAATCGCCGGCGACCGCCTGGCTTCGGTTGCTTCCGGCGCGCCTGCGGAGGGCGGCGCGGCGTCGGCGATCGGCGTGGCCGCGCGCAGCCGTTCGACCACGCGGCCGAGGTCGCCTTCGAGCATATTGAGCCGGCGAATTTCGGCGATCGGCCGCGCCGCCATCCGCGCGATCGCCTCGAGCATCAGCCCTTCGCTCAGCCCATGGCGCATCTCGCCGATCAGGATCTTCGTCAGGTACTTGCCTTCGAGCGCGCTCGCCCGCGTGAACAGATCGCGCAGCGCGTCGAGCTTCAGCCGGCGCGAATTGCGCCCCTCGAACGCGGCGATTTCCGCGCACCGCCGCGCGACCTCGGCGATCGTCAGGGTCGGTTCGGGATCATCGGGGCGCAGCCGCAGCGCCATCTCGATCGCTTCGCCGAAATCGGTCGCGGCGGCGAAAATTTCCTCGCCCTGATCGGCGGCGCCGGCAATTTCGGCGACGATTTTCCAGATCGCGCGACCGCTTATATTGAGCGGTTTTTCGGCGCCCTGCGGCAGCGTCCGGCCGACCATGAAACGGGCGGCGGCGGGAGCCTCTTCAGGTCCGAGCGCGGCGAGAAAGTCGGCCGCGAGCGCCACAATCTGCAAGCGGCTCTGGGTCTGTCCGAGCGCCTGGCAGACGATCGCGAAGTCGTTGAACGAGCCCACGCACAGAGCTTATTCCCGCGCGCGTGGCGATGCGCAAGAGACCGCGAGCGCGTCTCGCCATGCGGCGAACGCGGCGGCCGATCAGGCGGCGCTGGAATCCGATCGCGCGGGCGCGGCCGGATTCGCTGGCGGCGGCGCGGTCGCGACCGCCGCGTTTTCCGCACGGCGCATCCGCATGATCAGCTCGCTGCGCATCACGTAGGCGGTCTCTTCATGCACGAAGCCGTGGCGCGCCAGAATCCGCATCAGACTCTCGCGCGTGTAATGCGTGATGTGCTCGTCGCGATAGCCGCCGGGGGCGAAAAATCCGTAGAGCGGTTCGATCGTGCGCCAGCCGATCGTCGCGTAGTCGGGCGTGCCGATAATCAGCGTGCCGCCCGGCGCCAGCACCCGGCGCATCTCCGCGAACAGCGCGTCGTCATAGGGGATATGCTCGATCACTTGCGAGCTGATCACGCAATCGAAGGCGCCGTCGCGAAATGGCAGGGCGAAGCTCGACGCGCGCGCGAGCGGGATGCCGAAGCGGCGCAAATAACGCACCTTGCCCATGCTGAAATCCATCCCGACGGCGTTGTTCAGGCTCTGGATAATCATGCTGGAGCCGCATCCGGCGTCCAGGATGCGCGTGGCGCCGCGGGACCAGAAAGTCGTGATCCGATGGCGCCGGCGCTGCCAGTGACGCTGCAGCGGAATTATGCTGTGGAAGGCGCGCGCGTCGTAATCGGCCGAGGCGACGGAATTGCGCAGTTTCCATAGCCGCGCCGCCGCCCGCGTCAGATCGAGGCCGAAGCGGATCAGGCGCGCGTGGGAGCGGCCGGCCTCGCGCGGAAAATAGGTGAAGGGAGCTTCGTAAACGCTGTAGCCCTGCGCCCACGCCTTGACCAGAATTTCCTCGAGCACCTCGAAGTTGCGGCTTTCGAGCTTGAGGCCGGCGATCGCCTCGCGCCGGTAGAGGCGGAAGCCGCTCGACATGTCCCGCACCGGCATCGACAGCACCCGGCGCATCGCGAGATTGAGCACGCGGCTCAGGAAATTGCGCAGCGGATCGCCGTAGCTGACGCCGCCCTGCGTGTAGCGCGAGGCGATTACGATATCGGCGCGATGGCGCGCGCGCCACATCTTCGCGACGAAGGCCGGCTCATGCGAAAGATCCGCGTCGAGCGTCAGCAGATAATCGCCGCGCGCCTCGGCGAAGCCGGTTTCCAGCGCGCCGGCATAGCCGCGGCGGCGTTCGCGCATGACGCGCGCGCCCAGCCGTTGCGCGGCTTCGGCGGTGCCGTCGCTGGAGCCGCCGTCGATTACAAGGATCTCGAACGTCAGCTTTTCGCGTTCGAGCAACGCGCGCATCCGCGGCGCCAGCACCTCGAGATTATCGCGTTCGTTGACTACCGGAAGAATTACGGAAACGTCCATTCGTGCAAGACTTTTATTTGGATTCGGCGGCAAAGAAAACCGGGTCCGGCCGCGCTTTGCTTGCCGCGCCGCGCGGCAGGCCGTAGTCTCATCGGCAAACCATGCGGGCGGCGAGGTGGAGTGGCCGGCGATGAAATCCCACTGCGGCGGTAAGGTCATCCGAATCTGGGTATTGCTCGCGATTGGTCTGGCCGGGCCGGGCGGCGTCGCCGCGGCGCACGGCGTCAAAGCCCATCATGGCGCGGCCGCCCATTCGCGCCACGCCCGGCGTCAGGACGAGCCGGCGATCCCGCTCAATCAGATCAAGGTCTTCGGCGGTCTGCCCGCGCCGTTCCCGCTCGACGCGCGCGCCGCGATGCTGATCGACGCGCGCAGCGGCGACCTGCTCTACGCCTACAACGAGCACGAGCGGATGCAACCCGCCAGCCTCGCCAAGATGATGACCTTCTATCTGACGCTCGCGGCGCTCAAGCAAAAGCGGATCGCGCTCGACACGCAGGTTCCGATCAGCGAGGCGGCGTGGCGGCTGTCGCTGAACAGCTCGGTTTCGCGGATGTTCCTGCAGGTGGGACAGACCGTGCCGGTGAAGGAATTGCTGTACGGCCTGATGGTTTCGTCGGGTAACGACGCCGCCGTCGCGCTGGCGGAATATCTTGCGGGCAGTCCCGACGCTTTCGCCCAGCAAATGAATGCGCAGGCGCACGAACTCGGTCTGAACGAAACCAATTTCGCCAATCCAGACGGTTTGCCCGCCGACGGCGAATACACCACCGCCGCCGACATGGTGAAGCTCGGCCGGGCGCTGACGCAAAATTTCCCCGCGGCGAAGGAATTCACCGCGACCAAGGAATTCACCTTCGACAAAATCCGCCAGCGGAATTTCAACACGCTGCTGTTCTACGATGCGCGTGTAACCGGAATCAAAACCGGCCACGTCGCCGAGGCGGGCTTTCACCTGGTCGCATCGGCCGAATCGGGCGATGTTCATCTAATCTCGGCCGTGATGGGCACGCCGAGCATGGAAAAACGCCGCGTCGAAACCGACAAGCTGCTCGATTGGGCGTTCCGCACCTTCACCACCGTGAGTCCCGATTGGCGCAAGGCGGCGCCGACGACCATTCGCGTCTACGAAGGCGATATCGTCAACGTGCCGATCGCGCCGGCCGGCGGCACGCCCTACTTCACGGTCCAGCGCGGCGATGAACGTAAAGTCGTCCTGGCGGCGACGCTGCGGCCGAAGCCGCTGGTCGCGCCGGTTCCCAAAGGCACGGCGGTGGGCGATCTGTCGGTGACGATCGCGGGCAAGCCGGTCTCGTCGGTGCCGATGCTGACGCAGGCGGAAGTCAAGCCGGGCGGCATGATTCATCGCGCGATCGACGCGATCCGTCTGCGGCTCTGATCCCGCGCGGATCGCCGGAAAAAAAGCGGCGGCGCGCCGCTCGACACGCCGCCGCCACGATGTGCGGATCGCGCCGCGGCCTACGCGGTATGCTCGGCGACGTACTTGCCGATCACCTCGACCGCCTCCTGGCCTTCGGGCAGGAACGACGCGAACAACTGCCAGACGTGAATCATCTCCGGCCAGACTTCGAGCTTGACGCCGACGCCGGCGGCCTTGGCCTTTTCCGCCAGCCGGGTCGAATCGTCGAGCAGGGTTTCATCGTTGCCGACCTGAATCAGCAGCGGCGGCAACCCCTTGAGATCGGCATAGAGCGGAGCCGCCAGCGGCGTGCGCGGATTCTTGCCGGCCAGATAGGCGGCGGCCATTCCGAGCAGGCCCTCGCGCTGCACCACCGGATCGACTTTCGCCCGGGTCTGCATCGACTCGCCGATACCCTCCAGGTCGACCCACGGCGACAGGCAGACGCCGGCGCCGGGAGTCGGCAGTTTGGCGTCGCGAATCGCGAGCAGCGTCGCGACCGTCAGGCCGCCGCCGGCGGAATCTCCCGCGACCGCGATCCGGTTCGGCTTCAGCCCCTGCCCGAGCATCCAGCGATAGGCGGCGACCGCGTCGTCAACCGCGGCCGGAAACGGATGCTCGGGGGCGAGCCGATAGTTGAGACCGAGCACGCGCGCGCCGGCCGCCCGCGAGACCCGGCTCATCAGGTCGCGATGCGTGTTGATCGAGCCGAGCACGTAGCCGCCGCCATGCAGATAAAGCACGGCGCGATCGGCGGCCGCGTTGGGCGCGCAAATCCATTCCGCCTCGACGCCGCCGGCGCTGACCTTTTCGCATTTGATATCGGGGGCGATCGGCGTGGCCGAGGACATCTCCTCGAAGATCGCGCGAAAATCCTGCGGACTTTTCGCGGTTGCGCCCCTCTGCATCATTGCGCCAAGCGCGTCTTTCGCCAACTGTAGCTGCGGACTTGCCATCGCGTCATCTCCTGATTTTGATCTTCGGCCGCGCCGCCGGATCGTCCGGCGTGACCGGCGCCGACGGTCGTGGTTCGGGCCGCAGAGTAGCCCACCCGCCGCCGCCGCGCCAAGCCGCGCGCGGAGCGTCGAGGACCGTGCTAGTCATTGCGCAGGAGACCGGTAAGCCCGGCGAACAGGAGCGGCGTAATCGTCCATCCGGCGAGAATATGCAGCCATAGATAGCCGCGCAGCAGTCGCGCCGGAATAGCGGAGCGCGGATCATCGGCCGCGCGCGCGGCGGCGTTCGCGGCGGGCTGATGGAGCGGGTTAGGCCGCCAAAAGGCGCCCTGATGCAAATCGACCACCGGCAGGAAATTCTCCAGCGAATAGACGAAGCCGCTGAACGGCGGATAGTGCGGCGGCGGCGCGCCTTCGCGGCAAAATTTATCGTAGGCGTCCGCCGCGGTCGGCGTGATCAGTCCCGCCCGATAGCCCCATCCGAACAACAGCGTCCCGGTCGCGACGAAGCCCGCGATCCACCACAGCGCGCGCAGTGGGCGGTAGCCGTAGCCGATCGTCGCGCGCAGACCCTCGCGCCATAGCCGCGGCCCCAGCGACAGCCCGCCGTATTTCGTCATCGCGTTTTCCCGCGCGATCTCGACCTGAACCGCGTCTTCTTCGGCGCCGTCCGTGCGCATCGCCGTCGCCAGTTGGCGATACGGCTGCGGATTCGCCCATAGATTGCGCGGCTGCCGGCGCAGCCATACGAGCCGCGTCGCGGCGTCGCCCGGCCCCCCGCTGAAGTCGCTATAGACGAAGCCCGCGAGGTTGAGATTGCCGGCCGCGGGCCAGCTCGCCGCATCGTCCCATAACGCCTGCGCATGCGCGTCGTTCAGATCGAGCACGGTCGCGGCGGTATGGGTCACGTCGACCCAATAGAGCGCGCCCGCGATCGTCGCGCGCTCGGCATTGAGGCCGTTGGGCGCGTCGCCGGTAAAATGCGCGCCATGGACGCTCAGCGACCGGCCGATGCTCGCGAGCCGGAAATCGAGCATCCCGGCGGTGCTGAACCCCCGATGGAACAGCGCGTCGCCGCCGATCGTCGTCTCGACCGCCACCAGCGGCGCGGCGGCGCCCAGATGCGCGCCGGAAAAATCAAGGTTGCCGCCGATGCGCGCGCGATAGAAGTTCGCCGCGCCATAATCGCCCCCCTCCATCAGCACGTCGCCCGCGACGATCGTCTGTTCGGCCGCGATCGGCCCGACCCGGCCGCGGCCGAGGTCGAGACTGCTCAGATGCGCGAATGATATATCGATGCCGTCGGCGAACGCCGAATCCAGGATTGTCAGCGGCGGCCTGACCTGCTGATAAGACAGGTCGAATGGGCCGACGATCCGTGCGCCCGCGATCCCGATCCCGCTCGGATGGACCAGCACGGCGGCTTCGCGATCGGTCAGCAGCCAACAGATAATCGCGCCGCGAATCGTGCGGTTGGCGCCCCACTTTTCGGCGTTGGCCGGATTATTCGTCGGGTCGTCGGGATCGTCGCTTGGACCGATCCATTGCAGCTCGCGCTTCGGCGCGGATCGCACCAGCTTGACTTCGGCCGCGCTCAGAGCGCCGAAGCGCTCCCGCGCCGTCCGCTCGAGCTGGTCGGCGGCCGCTGTCGCCGGGTCAAGCGCCGATGACGCCGCGCCGCGCGTCACCGGCGCCGGTCCGGACGCGCGCGCCGCGCCGGCGATCGCGAGCGCTGCCACGAACAGCGGGGCGATCGCCGCGAACGGCTGGCGCCAGCGCCGCATCCGCGTCATCGCGGCGCCATCAACCGCGCCCCGGCTGGTTCGGCGCGCTCATCGGAAGGCCGGTGCGACCTCCTCGGCCACCAGCTTCATGTTCTCGTCGATATCCTCATGGCGGCAGGCCCAGCTCAGCATCACCGACCGAGCGCCAGCGTCGACGTACTCCTTGAGCCGCTTGCGGCAATCCTCGACCCCGCCGGAGAGGGTATAGCGGGCCGCGATTTTCGAAAAATCCTGCGCATAGGTGCCGCCGAGCGCCTTGGCCGCCTGCTGAATCGCGAAGTCGCGATCCTTGTAGACCGACGCGAAGATGAACAAGCCCGGCCGGAAGTGGCTCAGGTCGCGTCCGGCTTCCTTGCCGAACTGGCGAATCTTCTCCAGGCTCTCATGCAGCATTTCGGGCGTATACATGTACGGCAGCCAGCCGTCGCCATAGATCGCCGCCCGGCGCATCGCGGGCTCCTTGCGGCCGGCGACCCAGATCGGCGGATGCGGTTTTTGCACGGGCGACGGACTGATCGTCACGCCGGAAAATTTCGTATAGCGCCCCTCGAAGGTGACGTCCTTCTCGGTCCACAGCCGTTTGATTACTTCCAGCGCCTCGTTGGTGCGCGATCCGCGCTGCTTGACCGGCACGCCGACCGCTTCGAATTCCTTCGGGAACTCCCCGCCGATGCCGATCCCCATGTGGTAGCGGCCGTTGGAGGCGACGTCGAGCACCGAGGCCAGCTTCGCGACCACCATCGGCGTGTACAGCGGGATCAGCACGACCGAGCTCATCAATTTGATTCGGCTGGTCGCGCCGGCGGCGACCGAGAGCGCGATCAATGAGTTCGCGACCGGCCCATGAAACATCATGTGCTCGCCGCTGGTCAGATAATCGAAGCCCATCCGTTCCGCTTTTTGCGCAAATTCCGGAATCCCTTTGCTGGACGGTATCGCCACGCCGAATTCGACTGACGCCACAATAATTCCTCCGCGCTGCGGACCTGTTCGCCGGCGACGAAGGCCGGTCCCGCGGTCCATGGTTGCGCGCCCGCAAGTTGCTTCGCCTGGCGATACGGACCGGGCGACGCGCGAACGCGATTGCCCTTGCCGTTTAGCATATTCGTGGCGCAAGCTGTAACGACGCTGGAATTCCGACCACGCGAATCCGCCGCCGGAGGACCCTGTGATGGGAACCCAATCGAGCCGTTTCGTCAGCGACCGTTCTCCGCAGGCCGCTCCCGGATGGAGCCTGCGGGCGCTGACGGCGCCGAGCGTCCTGTTCGGAGCCAACGGGATGCGGGTCGGACCGGACGGCCGGCTCTACGTCGCGCAGGCGTTCGGCAGCCAGGTCAGCGCGGTCGATATCGCGAGCGGCGCGGTGGCCACGATTAGCCCGATCGGCGGCGCGATCGTCGCGCCCGACGATCTCGCCTTCGATTCGCGCGGCACGATGTACGTCACCGAGGTGATGAGCGAACGGGTATGCGCGCGGGCGGCCAACGGCGACGTGCGGATTATCGCCGACAACGTTCCGGGGGCCAACGGTATCACCGCATGGCGCGACCGGCTGTTCATGGACGAATGCCGTCCCGGCGGCCGGCTGTTCGAGCTGTTTCCCGACGGCCGCGCGCCGCGCCAGCTCGCCGAGAACCTGCCGCTGCCCAACGCGCTCGCGGTCGGGCCCGACGGCAATATCTATTTCCCCGCGATCGGCGCGAACGAAATCTGGCGGATTCCGCTCGACGGCGGACGTCCCGAGCGCTTCGCCGCCGACCTTGCGATTCCCACCGCCGTCAAGTTCGACAGCCAGGGCTACCTGCTCTCGACCCAGGGCCGCAGCGGCGAAATTTTGCGAATCGATTTGCGGAGCGGCGCCAGGCGCGTCGTCGCCAAAGTTCGTCCCGGCCTCGACAATCTTGCGCTGACCGCCGACGACCGGCTGTTCGTGTCCCATTTCGTCGACGGCGGCGTGGCCGAAATCACGGCGGACGGTCGCGAACGGCGGCTGGCGCCGGCCGGATTCCTCGGGCCGATGGGACTGGCGATCGGCGGCGACGGCGCGCTCTACGCCGCCGACGGAATCAGCATGGCGTTGGTCGCGGCCGACGGTTCGGCGCGGCGCGTCGGGATGCTCTTCGACGGCCAATTCCCCGGTTTCGTGCGCGGTGTCGCGCGCGGCGCCGACGGCAATCTGGTCGTCACGACCTCGGCCGGCGACGTTACCGTCTACCATCCGGAAACCCATGAGATGGCCGTGCTGGCGAGCGGCCTGAACGAACTTTACGGCATCGCGATCGCGCCCGACGGCGATGCGGTGGTATGCGAGGGCGGCGGCGGACGCGTGCTCGCAATTTCCGGCGGCGCGGTTGAGACGCTGGCGCGCGGACTCGCGCGCCCCACCGGCGTCGCGATCGATTCGCAGGGCGGCGTTTACATCAGCGAGGCGGGCAAGGGCCGCGTCGCGCAAATCAATGGCGGCGTCGCGACCGTACTCGACGGCCTCGCCGAGCCGCACGGACTCGCGATTGCCGGCGAAGAGTTGCTCGCGCTCGACGCCGGCGCGCATACGCTGGTCGGCCTGTCGCTGCGCACGAAGCAGCGCACGACGATCGCGACGAATCTGCCGGTCGGCGCGCCGCCGGGCGTCGCGCCCAAGCTCCTGATGGGTATCGACGGACTGTTGCCGGGACCGCTCAGGCCGTTTGCCGGAATCACGGTCGGCGCCGACGGGACGATCTATATCGCGGCCGACGGTGACGGCAGTATCCTTGCGCTAAGCCGGGGTTGAGGCGCGCGCGGACGCGGCTGACGCGGTTGCGCGCCGTTCAAGTTCGCGGCGGACGGCGCTCTCGACGGCCGTGCCGGCGAAGAAATCCGGATTCATCCCGGCCCAGAATTCGACCGGCCAGCCGAAGACGAATTCGCGGAAGTCGTCGTCGCCGATCAGCCCGTCGTCGACCAGCTCGTGCGCCTCGATCAGCACCTCGCGCATGTCCGGGACGTCGAAGTGGCCGATATCCGATCCGAACAGCATCTTGAGCCGCGCGCGGTACGGATTGACCTTCGCGTTGTAGCCCCAGACGTTGATCGGATCGTCGGCCTCGCAGCCGAAAAAGAAGTTGCGCGTGAACAGATCGGCGATATCGCGCGCGCGTTCGATTCCGCAGGCGGCGTAATCGTCGATGATCGCGGCGCCCTGGGCGGCCCATCGGGCGGCGGCCTCCTCGCCCTCCGGCACGAGACGATATTCGTCGATTCGCGCCGCGAATTCCGCGCCGGCGTAGCGTCCGAGCAGTTCGCGCAGCTCCGTGCGATCCAGGTTCGCCGGATCGACCTCCGCCAGCGCGGCGGGATTGCGCTTCTTCCAATGGCCGATCAGGTCGGCGTATAGCTGACACGCCCAGCCGACGCCGCCTTCGAGAAAGGCGAACTTGAGCGTCGGGAAGCGCCGCGTTACGCCGCCCATGAACAGCGCCTTGCAGACCGCTTCGCCGGCGGTCGCGAAATGGCCGATATGATTGTAGGTGAAGTTCGACGGCGAGACGCGGAAGCCGAGTCCGCGCGCCGCGCTATGGAAGGTCGGTGCGACCTTCAGCTCGACGCATCGCGCCCATACCGGATCGTAATCGTATTCGCTGTCGATCCCGATTACGTCGTACCACGACGAGCGGCTCTTGACGCCGCCGTCGCTGGCGCGAATCGCCCGCCGCATCAGACTGCCCATCACGACCGTCTTGAGGCCGAGCTGGCCGATCGCATGTTCGAGTTCCGCAAGCGCCTCCTGCGGCGTATGCATCGGGATTACCGCCGCTGGCGTCATCCGATCGGAGAATTTCGCGAAAGTTTCGGCGGCGTAGGTGTTGAAGGCGCGGCAGGTCGCGCGGCGCATCTCGTCGTTGCCGATCGTGGCGATGCCGAGGCCGGTGGTCGGATAGAGCACGGTGAAGTCCAACCCCAGCTCCTCCATCCGCTCGTAGAGCAGGCGCGGCGCGAGCGCGGTCGCCCGATCGCGCGTGTTCCTGGTCGGGAAGGCCCACCACGCCTGTTGCGCGCGCCGTTCCTCGCGCCGCTGCGCGGGCGTCATCAGGAGGGTCGCCGCGACCATGCGCTCGCGCGAGAGGTAGCCTTCGACGGCGGCGGCGCCGCCCGCCTTGCGCAGGAAATCGAGGATCACCGGCGTGAATTCCAGCCAATGGCCATCGGAATCGATCACCGGAAAATCGAGCTTCGCCCGAATCGCGCGCGGCTCCGTCTGATGATTGCCAGCCATCTGAGACCTCCGGCGCCGCTTGCGGCGCCTGGAATGTTCGCGTCGTTCAGTATTGATCGATCGCCAGAGCTAGGACCGCCGTTCCGCGATGTCAAGCGCGGCGGAGGTTGCCGCTTTACAGCGCGCCGCCGTCGGCGCTATTTATCCCGCCCATCCGGATTGCGGAGCGTACGACGATGGCTGAAACCCACGTTCTCGTGCATGGCGCATGGCATGGCGCATGGTGCTGGGCGGGCGTAATCCGCCAACTCGAAGCCAATGGCGATCGCGCGTTCGCGGTCGATCTTCCCGCCCACGGCGCGAATCATCTCGATCCCGCCCGCGCCACGCGCGCCGGCTATGTCGACAGCGTCGTGCGCTTTATCGAGGAGCGCAACCTGCGCGACGTCGTGCTCGCCGGCCACAGCCTCGGCGGCATGACGATCGCGGGCGTCGCCGAGCGGATTCCCGAGCGGATCAAGCGCGTCGTCTTCGTCACCGCGCTGGTGATCTCGGAGGATTCGAGCGCATTCGAGGACATGGGTCCGCTGATGTCGGATTCCGCCGCCGCGCATATCCGCGGTCTCGCCGAGGGCGAGTCGGCCTTCACGCTTACGGCCGAGCGCTTCCGCGCCGCGTTTATTCAGGACGGCGCCCGCGGCCTGCAGGATTTCGTGCTTTCGGCGCTCGTGCCGGAACCGTCCGCGCCGGCCGCCGAAAAGGCGTCGCTGCGGGATTTTTACGGCGCAAAAATTCCGACCGGCTATCTATTTTGCGAAAACGACCTGGTCTTCGACGATCCGGCGAAATGGCGCGTCTTCGCCGGCAAGCTGAAAAATCCCGTCACCCGATCGATCCAGGCCGGCCACGAGCTGATGTTCACCCATCCGCTCGAAACCGCCCGCGCGCTGGGCGAACTGGCCCGCGCCTGATCGTCGCTTTGGGCGGGCGCGCCGCGATGATAACGTAATTCGCGCGTGCAGCCGCTGCTCGAAGTCAAAGACCTGCGCACCTCGTTCTTCACGCCGCGCGGCGAAATCCGCGCCGTGGACGGCGTGAGCTTTTCGGTCGCGCCCGGCCGCCTGACCGGCATCGTCGGCGAATCCGGCTCCGGCAAAACCGTGAGCGCGCTCTCCGTGATGCGCCTGTTGCCGGACAATGCGCGCATCGTCGGCGGTTCGATCAACTTCGAAGGGAACGATCTGGCGACGCTGCCGGAAGCCCGGATGCGCGCGATTCGCGGGGCGCGGATCGCGATGATCTTCCAGGAACCGATGACCTCGCTCAATCCCGTTTTCACGATCGGCAGCCAGATTGGCGAGGCCATCCGGCTGCATCAGCGGCTCCCGCGCGCGGCCGTGCGCGAACGCACGATAGAGGCGCTCCGGATGGTCGGTATCGCGGACCCCGAACGCCGCCTGCGCGACTATCCGCATCAGCTTTCCGGCGGGATGCGCCAGCGGGTGATGATCGCGATGGCGCTGGCGTGCAATCCGCGCCTGCTGATCGCCGACGAACCGACCACGGCGCTCGACGTGACCATCCAGGCGCAGATTCTTGACCTGATTCGCGAGTTGCAGGAGCGGCTCGGCCTCGCCGTGATCCTCGTCACCCACGACCTCGGCATCGTCGCCCAATACGCCGACGACGTGACGATCCTCTACGCCGCGCGCGTGATGGAGCGGGCGGCGGCGGCGGAACTGTTCCGCAATCCGCTGAGTCCGTATACGAAGGGTCTGCTCGCCTCGATTCCCGGCGTCAATGGCGCGCGCCAGCGCCGCCTGCAGGCGATTCCCGGCTTTATCCCCGGCCCGCTCAATCCG
>JAJXYM010000267.1 GCA_021780585.1 Deltaproteobacteria bacterium | reverse complement strand
TCCGCCACCTCCTGAACCAGATCGTCTCGCGAGAGCTGGTCGTGGGCTCTGCGCAACTCGCCGAGAATTTCATCTACGGAACCCTTCGACCATGGTCCGGGGCCGCGTTCCGTGACCACCGCGAAATCGAGCTGGCTCTTGATGCAGGCATTAAGGAGTTCGCGGATCCCAGTTCCGCGTAGTTCTTTCGGATAGACGACGGCAATGGCAATGTGCGCGATGCCCTTTTCCAAACGCGACATCGCGTCGCCAAGCACAACGGCCCTGGCGTCCGCCACGTCCGCGACCTTGCCTTCGATCACGCAGCGCAGGCCGCGAAACTGGATAAAGACGTCAGGCCTTGCTTTGCCGTTATTTCGGATAGTTTCGGAGTCCGCGTTCAAGCCACGCGCCACAATCGCCAGCCCCAAAACTGTGTTCAGGACTTCTTCTCGATGCCGATTGGGCACTTGCTCACACGGTCCACTTCAGCGCCGCCGCATCACCGAAAACGCGGATTGAATTACCGGCGCCGCGTACCGAATCCGATTCAAACTTGCGAATTATGATGCGAATATTCGGCGAGCGTCAATCCGCATATAACATTAGGCCGGCGGTGTGGCGGAGCGGTTGGCGATCAGGCGATCGACTTCGGCCTTCAGGCGCGGCAGCACGTCGTCATACTTGAAGTTGCCGAGCTTCACCGACTTGCGCTTCAGATTGACCGTCGTCGGACCGCACCACAATCCCAGATCCGCGTCGTCGGTCTCGCCCGGTCCGTTGACCCGGCAGCCCATCACCGCGATCGTGATTTTGTATTGCGACGCGTAGGTCGTCAGCTCCTTGACCTGCTGCGCCAGCTCGACGAACCGCTCGTTCTCGACCCGCGAGCATGACGGGCACGAAATGATATTCATCCCCGCGCCGAAATCGGGCGCCGAGATGAAGCGTCCCGCCCGCACGTCCTCGACAATCCTGTGGCCGACGACGACTTCCTCGTGCTTGCGCTCGTTGGGCAGCGTCAGCGAGACCCGGATCGTGTCGCCGACGCCATTGGCGAGCAACTGCTCGAAGGCGACGCGCGTCTTGATTATGCCGTCGGGCGGAAGTCCCGCTTCGGTCACGCCCAGATGAATCGGAACGTCGGGGCGGCGCTGATGGAACCGGCGGTTGGCCTCGACCACTTTGGCCGGATCGCTGTCCTTGAGCGAAACGACGAAGCGATCGAACCCGTATTCCTCCATCAGCGCGCAATGATAAGCCGCCGATTCGACGATCGCGGTTAGCTGATCGCCCGGATATTTTTCGAGGAAGGCCGGCGCGACCGAGCCGCAATTGACGCCGATCCGGATCGCGAGGTCGTGGTCGCGGGCGACGTCCACCAGCCATTTGACCTTCTGCGGGATCGTTTTCGACTTCTCGATATGGTGCAGATGGCCGGGGTTGTAACGAATCTTGTCGATGTGCGGCGCGACCTTGTCGGCAATCCGGTAGTTCTCCTGCAAATCGACCGAGAGCGTGACGCCGGGGTTCGCCGCGCGAATTTCCTTGAGGGCGGCGACTTCCTTCTCGTTGTCCAGCGCGATCCGCACGATTCCCGCGCCGGCCTGGGCCAGTTGCCGCACCTGCGCGATCGTCGCGGCGACGTCCATCGTGCGCGTCGCGCACATCGACTGCACCACGACCGGCGCGTCGCCGCCGACCTCGACTCCGCCAATTCGAATCCGCCTCGTGGTCCGCTCCGCTTCGCTCATCGCCTCAGTCCTTGCGCTCCCCGGCCGCGTTGATTTGATCCGTCACCGCCATCGACACGCACGCATGCGCGAACGGACCGCCCGCCCGCAGCGCGATCGCGACGAACGCCGCCTCGGCGATCTCCTCGTCGCTGGCGCCCTGTTTCTTCGCGCGCCTGGTATGGTCCTCGATACACCACATGCATTGCGTGACGTGCGCGGCCGTCACCGCCATCAGCTCCTTGGTCCGCGCCGGCAGGGCGCCGTCCCGGAACACCGCCTGATCGAAGTCCATGAAGCTCTTGAACAGGTCGGGCTTGAGCTGACGCAGCTTGCGCAGGCTCTTGATCGTGTCGCGAGCGAACAATTCAGCCATCGCGGACCCTCCTCATATGCCAACCAGGCCGGGCGTGGCGACGCCGGCGCGTCCATCAGCGGTCGCGCCAAGCTTTCGCCAACCGCCATCGCCGTGGCGCCCTGGCGGCCGGTTTCACTATAGCAGACGGTCCTTCATCGGCCATCGGGCGGGCCGTCCGCTCGTCCCTTTTGGCAATTCTCCGGATTTTTTCGCTTCGCGATAGCGGCCAATGCCGGATTATTCCAATCGAATATCATCATTTATTCGCAAATATATCCTAATTCTTTTACGTGATGACATTGCTCCAAATCACAATAAAACAGATGACAATTGACTTGGAGATTTGTTTGGTTATTGCTAATAGAGCTTTCACGATATCTGAGGTGGCGTCGTACGTCTGAAGGGGCGTGCTCCGACCCTCGGCGTTTGGACCGATTCTTGATCTTCCGAGTCGCTCGTCCAGGAAGGAGCGCATTGCGATGGATCAGGCGAAGCATGAAATTGAAACCGCGGACGCGAACGGTTTCGCTGACGTAATTCTTCCCAGCCAGTTTTTCGGCGCGATGGGCGGCGGCGCCCTATGCAGCGAACAGCGCCTGATGCTCGCGGTGCTGGTCGACGCGATCAATATTCTGCAGGGATGGAGCCGCACGGGTAACGCCCGCAAACGCCGCACCTTTGCCGAAGCGGGCCAATGGGTCGGCACGCGCGGCACCGGCTATCCGTTTTCCTTCGACAGCGTCTGTGACGCGCTCGGAATCGATTCCGAAGTCCTGCGCGGACGGCTCGGCCCGCTGGCCCTTGGCTATAGCGGGGCCGATCGACTGGGTGGACGCCTACGCCTCAAGGAGTCCAGTCGCGCGCAGCATATGACGGCTAATCGCATCCGTCGCCGCAAGCGCAACCGGATGATCGTGGCGCGCTGACGCGGCGCCGCGGGGCGCGGCCGATGCGCGATTGACTGATTCGCGCCGGCCTCCGTATGATCGAACCCATCCGGAGGCCATTCCAAGTGCGAATGCTGTTACCGCCGATCGTGCGGCGCCGCGAGATGGACAAGAGCCTGGTCGAGTTCTTTCGCGATCATCGACAAAGCTCGTTTCGGCGTGCAATTGCCGATTTTTGCACGTTTTACCATCTGCGCCGCCCGCGTATCGAATGGTACGAATATATCGATTGGGGCAAATCCGCGGGCCGCACCTTCGAGGACGGCCGCATCCATCTGGTCCATCCCGAAAACTGGAAGCGCGGCCGCGTCTACAATTCCGAGCGCTTGTGGGTCCGCGCCGTCTATCACGAACTGGCCCATTACCTGTTTTGGACCGACGCCGAGCGCAAAGCCGAGGTCTTCACGCGCCGGATGGTGCATGGATTGCGCCGGCCGGTCCGGCGCGCCAGCTCCACTGGCGGGATGCGCGGGGCCCGCACTGCCGCGCGCTCCGGGGCTCGCGCC
>JAJXYM010000177.1 GCA_021780585.1 Deltaproteobacteria bacterium | reverse complement strand
CAACCGGCTCAGCCACGAGATTGGTCGTGAGGTTCAAAAACATTTTCCTGAGAAGATATTCGAAAGCGTGATTCCGCGCAGCGTGCGGATGTCCGAAAGTCCCAGCCACGGCCTGTCGGTGATCGAATACGATCCCAAATCCGCCGGCGCCGAGGCCTATCGCAATCTCGCCGCCGAGCTGATCGCGCGAATCGCGGGCGGCGGCAAGACCGTCCCCGCGCCTCGCGACAATCCCGCCAATGGCGGCGCGGGCCGCTCCTGGAGCCTGCGGGCGATTTTCGCGCGCGACCGGGAAAGGAGCAGGCGATGATCCGGAAACCGCTCGGGCGCGGCCTCGACGCATTGATCGAAACCGGCGGCGGTATCGGCGCGCCGGCGGCGGGGAGCGGACCGGCGCTGCTGACGGTCGCGCTCGAGCGCATCGCGGCGAGTCCGTTGCAGCCGCGACGCCATTTCGACCCCGACAAGCTGGCCGAGCTGGCCGAGGCGATCAGGAGCCAGGGGATTATCGAGCCGCTGGTGGTGCGGCCGACGGCGAGCGACGACGGGGCGCCGCGCTATGAGCTGATCGCGGGCGAACGGCGGTTGCGCGCGGCGCGGATCGCCGGGCTCGCAACGGTTCCGATCGTGGTGCGCGAGGTGGACGATCGCGGCGCGCTCGAGATGTCGCTGGTCGAAAACCTGGTGCGCGAGGAGCTGAATCCGGTCGAGGAGGCGCGCGCCTTCGTGCGGCTGAATCGCGAATTCGATTTGAGCCACGAGGAAATCTCCACGCGGATCGGCAAGAGCCGTCCCTACGTCTCGAATACGATCCGGCTGCTGGAGTTGCCTCTTGCGGTGGTCGAAATGATCGCGGCGGGCGCGATTAGCGCCGGACAGGCGCGACCGTTGCTGGCGCTGGGTTCGGCGGACGAGCGGATCGCGGCGGCGGAGCGGATCGCGGAGAAAAAGATCTCGGCGCGCGAGGCGGAGCGAATCGTGAGCGACGCCAAGCCCGCCATGCGCGCGCCCGCCGTTCCGGCCAATCCCGCGGCTGCGGCGACGATCGATCCGAATCTGGGCGCGCTGGCGGATCGGATTCAGAAGGCGATGCGCCGCAAGGTCAGAATCACGCGCCAGCATGGACGCGCGCCCGGCCGAATCGAGATCGAGTATTACAACGATTCCGATCTGACCACGCTGGCGCAGATACTGACGCTGGCGGGCCGCACCGTCCACGGCGAAAAATGACTTCCGCGGCGGCGGATCGCAATTAGCCAGTTACGCGCCATAATAGTCAATTGACTATTGTAGTTGACTGGATGGGAATTCTTCGCTGACGCCCGGAATGACAAGTGAAAATGGCGCGCCGCGATCGGCGCGGCGGAAATGAGCCGAACCTTTCATGAATTTTTCGCCGGCGCGGGGATGGCGCGATGCGGGCTCGGCGCGGGCTGGCGATGCCTGTTCGCGAACGATATCGACGAAAAAAAAGCCGCCTGCTATGTCGCCAATTTCGGCGCGCGGGAGTTTCGACTCGGCGACGTCGCGACGATCCGGCCCGCCGATCTGCCGGACGCCGCCGACCTCGCCTGGGCGTCGTTCCCGTGCCAGGACCTGTCGCTGGCGGGCGCGCGGGCCGGGCTTGCGGGCGAACGCTCGGGAACCTTCTGGCCCTTCTGGCGGCTGATCGAGGCGCTTGGCGCCGCCGGCCGCGCGCCCCGTCTGCTTGCGATCGAGAACGTGGCGGGGGCCCTGCGCGCGCGCGACGGAGAGGATTTCGCGACGCTGATCGAGGCGATCGCGCGCGGCGGCTACCGGGCGGGCGCGATGATAATCGACGCGAAGGATTTTCTTCCGCAATCGCGGCCCCGGCTGTTTATCGTCGCGGCGCGCGACGACCTGGAAATCCCGCCGGAATTGATCGGCGCGGCGCCCGATCCGCGCTGGACGAACCGCGCGCTGTGTGAGGCGTATCGCCAGCTCGGTCGGGACGCAGTCCGGCGCTGGCTGTGGTGGACGATGCCGGCGCCGCGCGCCGAATCGCCGCGGCTGGCCGCGTTGATCGATCCCGGAGACGCTGTTGGATGGCATTCCGGGACTGAAACGGCGCGGCTGCTCGAATTGATGAACGAACTCAACTTTGCCAAGGTCGCGGCGGCGCAACGCGACTCGATCGAGACCGGAATATTGATCGTCGGCACGATCTACCGGCGCACCCGGAGCGACGAAACCGGGGCGCGGCGGCAGCGCGCCGAAGTTCGCTTCGACGGAATCGCTGGATGTATCCGCACGCCGGCGGGCGGCTCCAGCCGTCAGACGCTGATCGTGATCGAGCGCGGCCGGATCCGCACGCGCCTGATGTCGGCGCGGGAGACGGCGCGGCTGATGGGCCTGCCGGAAACCTTCATACTGCCGGAACGCTATAACGACGCCTATCACGCGACCGGAGACGGCGTGGCGGTTCCCGTCGTGCGTTATCTGGCGGAAAATCTGCTCGAACCGATGCTGGCGGCGAACGATCGCGCGCTCCGGGCCGCGCAAGTGATTCCCGCCGAACGATTTTTGATGGCAAGGGATTCTTCGCTTCGCTCAGAATGACCAGCGGGATGCGCTCGGGAGGGCGACCGGCGACCCGCGTTCGCAATGACCAACCAGCGCTGAGGCGGCGGCGCGAGCGATAATCAACAATGGACGATCCGGCAAAGGCGCCGCGGCGGCGGGCGGAGGATCCGGCGGAGCGATCGCGGATCATGCGCGCGGTCAAATCGCGCGACACCGCGCCCGAGCGCGCCGTACGCAAAATCGTCCATCGGATGGGCTACCGCTTCAGTCTGCGGCGCGACGACCTGCCGGGCAAACCCGACCTGGCGATGCCGAAGTATCGGGTGGCGATTTTCGTGCACGGCTGCTTCTGGCATGGCCATCGATGCGCCCGCGGCGCGCGCGAGCCGAAGACCAACGTCGCGTACTGGCGGGCGAAGGTGGCGCGGAATCGGGCGCGCGACGTGCGCGTGCGAGCGGAGTTGCGGCGGCGCAGATGGCGTGTGCTGACGATCCATGAATGTCAGTTGAGACGCGCGGCCGCGGTCGCACGGCGGATTGCGGCGTTCCTCAGCGCGGCGGACATGACGGCAACACGCATTCGTCATTGCTAGGCCTGACCTGGCAATGACGACGACGCCGGGAAGTCGCGCCCGGCTGGTCCGAGACTCCAAAGGACGTCACCCTCGGGCTTGACCCGAGGGTCCATCGACGTGGATTGCCGGGTCAGGCCCGGCAATGACGGGCATGACGGCGCAAGCACTGAAGCGGGCGCCGCGAGGCGACGTGGATGCCCGGATCAAGTCCAGCATGACGAAACGACGCATTCGTCATTGCCGGCTCCCGGATTATACCCGTGGGTGATCCAGCAATGACGACGACGCCGGGAAGTCACGCCCGGCTGGTCCGAGACTCCAAAGGACGTCACCCTCGGGCTTGACCCGAGGGTCCATCGACGTGGATTGCCGGGTCAGGCCCGGCAATGACGGGCATCACGGCGCAATCACTGAAGCGG
>JAJXYM010000058.1 GCA_021780585.1 Deltaproteobacteria bacterium | reverse complement strand
CCGATTATTATCGCGCGCACTGGCGGCGCGCCCTTCCTGATCGTGCTGTTTGGCGTACTCGGCGGCGCGCTCGCGTTCGGCTTTATCGGCGTCTTTCTCGGGCCAACGCTGCTGGCGGTCGGCTACGGTCTCGTCGAGGAATGGAGCACCCAGCTCGCTCCCTGATCTTGCAACACGCAAAAAAAACCGGCGGCGGAGGCTCTTCAAGCTTCCACCGCCGGTCGTGACGCGCCGCTGGCGGCGCGTCAACCGATCAATCGCAGCCGACGAAGCTCAACATCGGCGTCGCAAGCAGTTGCGGAAATGACGTCAGCGCGAACGGATCGGTGATCAGCGCGGACGGATCGCATTCCTCGGCGCCGCTGCCGCTCAAATTAGACGCCGCGCCAAGCACCGAATAATTCGCCGGATTGGCCGCGGGCGTCACAAACGGGCCATTGGCCGGACCGATCACCGGATTGCTATTCGGCAGCGCCAGCGTGAAGCATGCGCAATTCGCGCCGGCCGAACATGTCAGGGTCGGATTCAGATCGGAGAGCGCCGGGCAATTGGAAGTATTCAGCGCTGCCGCGGTCGCGACGGCCGGCAGTGACGCACCCGGCGCCGGGGCGGGCAAAGTTCCGCTGAGCGGCGGCACGATCGCCTGGATCGTGACGTTGCCAGCGCCGGTAAACGGCTGGGCGCCGGCGAAGGCGATCACGTCGCCGGGCGCCGCGGTGTTTTGCGTCGTAACGAGCGATTCCAGCAGCGCTGGCGACGTGCCGTCGTCGAGCAGTGGAATGGCGCCGGCGGTTGCGCCGAGGTCCGTCATCGTCACGTCGGTCGTGATCGTCGCATTCGACGCATTGCCGTCCGTCGGCATCGCGTCGCTGTCGCCGACTATTTCATAAGCGCCCGCGTCCGGAGCACAGAAGGCGAACCCGCCGTCCGCGCCGCTGATGGTCGTATCGACAAGATTCTCGACCTGCGCAAAACTGCCGGATACCGGCTCTGGATCGCCGATTTCGGTGGAATCGGCCGGAGTCTGGCTCTCCAGGTAAACATACGCGCCAGCCACCGGCAAAGACGTGTTTGGACTTACGATCCCGCCGCCGGACGCGCCGACGTAAAGAGTGCCGTTCAGAAGCGGATTGGTATCGGCTTCGCCCTGGAACAATGCCGGCTTCAGGATGTATTTGCCGCTGTTACCGGCCTCCAACACCGATTCGCATACGTCAAAATCGATATCGAGGTCGAGCAGTTCGTTCGGCTGGATATTCAGCCCGCCGCGTGCGATCTGTCCGGGCGGAATCCGCAATCCCGTGCGGGTCTCGACGTTGACGGACAGGGGATCGATGCCGCCATCGGCGAGTTGAACGCAATCGTAGCTGCCGACGGAAGCGCAGGCATTGACGGCTGGCGGAGTCACCGAACCGCCGCCGCCCTTGCCCTTGCCTTTTCCTTTACCCTTGCCTTTACCTTTGCCGTTCCCGGGTCCCGCGCTGTCCCACAGGATAATCCGGATCTGTTGATAATGGCCCACCGGCAGGCCGGTCGTGACGCCAAGCGAGGCCAGAAAACAATCGGTTGCGTTCGCATCGAGCAGATCGACCTGCATCGGCGCGGTTTGCATTCCGGGCGTCAGATCGGTCCATCCGCCGGGGATTTTGTGCGCCTGCACGTCGCTGACCGTGACCCATACGTGCTGGTAGTCAGATTCGCTACAGGTGTTGCGCTTGCCGAACTTTCCGTTAACAGCGCCGAGCGGCGCCGCCGTCGTCACGCCGTTGGTCAGAGCCAATCCCAGCAACGCCAAAGCCGCAATGGTTAATCCTTGTGAGGATATTCTATTGATTGATTGATCCCCCATGAGGTTCCTCCTCAATAAATAAATCAAGCCCTGATCGGCGAACAGCAATTGATGTGCCGCCAATCATGCCACATAAGGGACTGATAGTTATAGCGGCTCATAACCTGGAAAGACTCGATTTTCTATCAAAGTTTTAGCGCTCTGATGTAATCTTGTGTCCGATCCGGTCGTATGACTCAGCTTTTGGAATTTGTGTAATTTGAACAAAATTACACGATACGGCATGGCGACGCGTCGTCATTGTCAGCGTCGCGGAAGCCCGCGGCAACGACCGTCCGAAAGCGTGGCTGGCGGTCCGAATGACGAAGCGGAATTTGTGCGCGAGAGCGAAAGAAAGACGGGTTGGAGCAAATTGAAAATAGCTAGACTATCTCGATCGCGAAAATCCCCTGCTCGACCACGCGGCCGATAATCCGCGCGTCGGCGTTGCCGGCCCGCTGCAGTTCGGCCGTGAGCGCCTCGGCGTCGGCCTCGCCCAGCGCGATCAGCAGTCCGCCCGAGGTCTGCGGATCGAAAACGACTTCGGCCATTTCGTCGGCGACCTCCTCGGCGATACTGACGCGCGGTCCGTAGAACTCGCGATTACGCCGGCCGCCGCCGGGAATCATCCCGTCGCGGATCAATTCGAGCACGCCCGGCAGCAGGGGCAGATCGGACTCTTCGAGCCGCAGGGTAACGCCGCTGCCATCGGCCATTTTCACGCCATGGCCGGCCAGGCCGAAGCCGGTGATATCGGTCGCGGCGTGCGGATCGTAACGGAGCATCGCGCGCGCGGAGGCGGCGTTCAGTTCGGCCATCGCGGCGACCGCGGCGGCGTATTGATCGGCGGGCAGGGCGTCGCGCTTGAGCGCGGTCATCAGGATGCCCGTACCGAGCGGCTTGGTCAGCACCAGGGCGTCGCCGGGACGGGCGCCGACGTTGCGAATCACCCGGCGCGGATCGATCACGCCGGTCACCGCCATGCCGAATTTCACCTCTTCGTCGGCCACGCTATGGCCGCCGACGATCGCGACTCCGGCTTCGGCCGCCTTGGCCAGCGCGCCGCGCAGAATTTCCGCCAGCATCTCGGCCGGCAATCCCGCCTGTGGCCAGCATACGAGGTTGAGGGCGATACGCGGCTCGCCGCCCATCGCGTAAACGTCGGAAAGGGCATTGGCGGCGGCGATCTGGCCGTAGGTGAACGGGTCGTCGACCACGGGCGTGAAAAAATCCACCGTATTGACGATCGCGAGGTCCTCGCGCAGCAGATACACACCCGCGTCGTCGCCGGTGGCGATACCGACGATCACTTCGGGGCGATGCCCGAAGTCCAGACGCGACAAAACCGCCTCGAGGTCCGCCGGACCGAGTTTACCGGCTCAACCCGCCGCCTTGCAGCGGGCGGTGAGGCGAATCAGTTCCGTACGCGTCGGATTGGCGTCGTCTTTGCCAGCCATCGCGACGAAGTTTAGCGCCGGGCGTTCGTCCGGCTCAATGGTCCGCGTATGGCCGGGCGCCGATCGCCGTCGTCGCCGGACTTCGGAGGCGTCGCCGGCGTTTCATCGTAAGCGCTCAGAGCCTCGCGATGGAGTCGGGCGATTTCCGCGCGCAATTCGAGTGGCTTCAGCACTTCCAGCCACGGGCCGAAGCTCATGATCCAGTTACGCAACTCGGTCGTCCCGCGTACCCGCATCGTGAGCACGGTCCGCCCGTCGGGCCGTTTGATGAAGCGTTGCGTCGGATGGATCGCGCGGCTTTCGAGATAGGGCAGCGAATCGTCGCTGCGAATCAAAAGTTCGACTTCGGTTTCCGGACCATCGAGCAAGCCGAATACGCCCTGGGTGTATTTTTGCGGCGTGTAACCGCGCGGCAGCGCGAAGTGAATCGGGTCGCCGCGATCGTTCAGGTCGAACGCGGCGGAGGCGATCCGCTCGACCGCGAGATAGATGATGTTCGCGCCGCGATCGCTGCGGCCGAGCAGATAGAGTCCGCCGCGATATTCCAACAGCGTGAAGGGGGCGAAATGATGCTCGCGCGGTTCGCCGCCGCCCACGCTGCGATATGTCAGCTTCAGGCGCCGCTGCATCAGTAGCGCCCGCAGAATCAGATCGATAGTTTCCTCATGCGGCGCGTAATCCTTGGGCGCGTATGGGACCGCGTGGAATTTGCGCTCGATATCGTTGAGCCGGAGCTGCGCCGGCGCGTTCATCCTGGCGAACGCCGCGTCCCACAAATCCTCGACCCCATCGCCAATCACCGTATTGCGCAGAAACTCCAGCGCGCGAAAGGCGAAGTAGAGCGCCGCCGCCTGATAGGCGTTCGTCTCCGTGCGCATCCCGGCTCCGACCATGCATAGCCGTCGATCGTCGCCCTGGCCGCGAATTTCGATCGGCGTTCGGCCCATTCGATCCTTCAGCTTTTTCGTCAGCTCATCGGCGTAGCGCTCGACCGTGCGTTCCGAGAGCCCAAAACGCTCTCTGAGCCGCGCGAACGAAATGCCGGTTGGCGACTGAAACAGTTCGTGGACGATGGTCGCGAACTTGATCGCGGCCGGATAGGTCGGCTGGCGATGACGGGCGGGCATCGGCGGGCGTCTCCTGCGACGGACTTTAACTGGCCGATTGTACGGGTTTACGACAACCGTTGTCATACGCGGGAGTTATTTATTCGCAATGAGCGCGGCGCCGCCGGCGCGCTCGAGACCCAACCGAGGAGTTCGCCGATGCCGAAGGAGACTGATGTCGAGGAGCTGATCGGCCGCGCGCGCCGCCTGATGGCGGCGGGCGTTAAGCCCTTTCGTTCCGACGCCGATCTGATCGAATTCGCCCGCACCGTCGCCGAGACGCGCGCCGCCGTCGCGACCTGCGCCGCCGGACCGCGCCGGATGGTCGCTCTGATGGCGGCGCGGATGCACGACCGGATCGATCTGAGCCTCAGGGGACTTCGTCTGGCCGAGCTCTTTCGGCGCCATCGGCTGAGCCGCATCGAACGCGAGGTCGCGCTGCTGATGGCGCTGCGGGAGCTGGGCCTGGCCGAGTTCGGGGGCAATCCCGAACTGCTGGCCGCCAGCGCCGGTGGCGCCGCCGACCGGCTCCGGATGGCGCGGGCGCTCAGGCCCGAGGGCCGGCTGATTCGCAAGGGGCTGATCGAAATCGAAATTTGCGGACCCTTCGGCGAGCATCCCAAGGCCGCATCCGAGTTGATCGGCGCGCTCACCAGCCGGCGCGACGCCGGCGCCTGCGCGGTGCGCGGCCAGGACGAACTGCTCGACCGCTCGCATGCGCTGTTCGACGCGCTGCGCGAGCGCGGTTCCGCAATCGGGATGGCGCGCGACTTCGCTCGTCGCGCCGAAATCGAGCCGTGCAATCGGCGCGTCCGGCGCGACGCGGCGGCCTTCTGGCGCATCGTCGAACGTTATCCGCGCTGGCCGCTCCACCAGATGCGCCGCGCCCGCCTGAGCGACTCCGAGGCGCAAATCGTAATCCTGCTGATCGGCAAGGAGCTGGGCTTTTCCGATCCCGGCGACGATCTCTTCACCGGGGAGGGCCTCGCGCAATGCGCAAGCGAATCGATTCCGCAAATCCGGCATACGCTGAAGCTGCTCGGCGGACGGTCGCGGCTGCGCGCCGAGGGTCTCGTCCGGGCATGCGGCGGACGGGCGGGCGGTCCGGCGATTGAGGACGAGGCGGCGCTGCGAAGCTGCGAATTCGAATTGACGCCCGAAGCGCTCAAGCGCTTCGGCGTGCCGTCAAGGCGCTCGCGCCCGACCCGCAACCGGCCGCATCGCCCCCTCGCGCGGCTCGACGACCTGGCGCTGGGCGACGCCGCGCGCCGGGCGATCCGGATGGCCCTGGCGCAAATGGCCAATCGCGAGCTGCTGTTCGACGGCTGGGGACTCGGCGCCAAATTCGGCTACGGGCGCGGGCTGACGATGCTGTTCGCGGGACCGCCGGGAGTCGGCAAGACGGCGACGGCCGAGGCGATCGCGCACGAACTTGGCCGGCCGATTATCACGGCCAATTACGCGGAGCTGCAAAGCTGCTGGGTCGGCGAGACGGAAAAGAATATCGCGCGGATTTTCAGCGAAGCGGCCGAAGCGAACGCGGTGCTGTTTTTCGACGAGGCCGACGCGATGTTCCACAGCCGCGAGGCCGCGACCCAGCCGTGGGAGGCGCGCGAGGTGAACGTATTGCTCGAGCGGATCGAAAAATTCGATGGGCTGTGCGTCCTCGCCACCAACCGCAAGCTGGCCCTTGATCCCGCGCTCGAGCGGCGGATCGCAATCAAGGTCGAGTTCGAACGGCCGACCGCCGCGATGCGCAAGCCGATCTGGAAGAAGCTGCTGCCGAAACGGATTCCGCTCGCGCGGGACGTCGACCTGGATCGGCTGGCGGCGGCCGCATTGAGCGGCGGCGAAATCAAGAACGTGATCTGGAACGCCGCCCGGCTGGCGCTGGCGCGCACGCCCGCGGGACCGCTCACCGCGGTGGACTTCGAGGAGGCGCTGGCGATGGAGACCGGCGCGCGCTGGAGCGGCAAGACCGCGCGTCCGATCGGCTTCGACCGCGGGCGCGCGATCGAGCTCGCCGCGGACGGCGGCCGCCGGCGCCGGCGTTAATGCGCGGCGCGGAGCTTGCGGGCGTCGCCGACCCGGACGGTCACGCCGGAATGATCGAAATAGTCGAGCAGTGCGATCGCGAACTTGCGCGAGGCCCCAAGCAGGTCGCGGAAGCCGGCGGCGGTGATTTGGCCGTCGGCCTGGATCCGTTCGACCATCCGCGCGCGCGCGTCGTCCAGCGCGGCGCGCGCGAAAAAAAGATCGGCCGCGACCTTGACGACGCGGCCCTCGCGCTCCATCGCGGCCAGCACCGCGCGCATCCGGGGATGGTCCGAACCTTCCGGCCCGAGCGCCGCGGCGAGCTGCGCCAGATCGGGCGGCTGAAAGCGCGCCTCGCCCAGCAGCCGCTCGATCCGCTCGCCGAGCCGCCCGGCGTCGCCGCCGAGGCGCACGCGATGCGTCGCGAGGCGCAGGACGCTGTCCTCGCGCGCGATTCCGGTCTCGCGGCAGAGCCGATCGAGCATCGCGCGAAAGGCGCGCGGCGCGATTTCATACGGCATCCGCTCGCGCATCGCCTCCATCTCCATCCCGGGCGCGAGCGGATTGGCGCGATGATGTTCGGCGAGCGCGGCGGCGGCGAAACGCTTGAGCTCGTCCCAGCGCGCGGCCGTGGTGAAACCCTCCTCGTCGCCGAGCGTCAGGCGGACGAAGCGCGGATCGGCAAGCGCGGCGCGAATGTCGTCCGCCGGCAGATTGAACAGCAACGCCAGCCGCGCGGCCGGAGTCGCCAGCTCGTCGCGCAGATCGAGCATCGCCGCCACGGCGTCCGGACCGAAGCCGCCCCGCAGCGCGCCGAGATTGCGCAGGTAAGCGTCGAGCGGACGGCGCGCCCGGCGTCCGAGCGGATTGAGCACGACGCCGCCGCCGATCGTGCGGACGTTGGTTTCGTCGCGCAACACGAAACGATCCCCGGCCAGCGCGACCATCGGATGGTCGAGCACGAGCTGCGCGAGCGCGGACTTCTTCGGCGCGATTTCGCCCGGCTCCTCCAGCACGATCACGCGCGCGAGGGTTTCCGCCGCGCCGAGATAGAAGCGGACGCGCTGCTGATTGCGCAGCGGCCGTTTGGCGGCGGGGCGAATCTCGACCCGCGCGTCGATCCGCGTGGTGGCGAAATCGAGCCGCTCATCGGCGATCACGTCGCCGCGCTGGAGTTCGATTCGTTCGGCGCCGGCGAGATTGAGCGCGACCCGCTGGCATACTCCCGCCTGTTCGACGGATTCGCCATGCACCTGGATCGCGCGGACGCGCACTTCGGCGTTGGCCGGCAGCACGCGCATCCGCTGGCCGACGCGCGCCTCCGCGCCCATCGCCGTGCCGGTCACCACCGCGCCGTGACCCTTGATCACGAAGGCGCGATCGACCGGCAGGCGGAACAGGCCCGTCGGACGGCGCGCCGCGAAGCCGTCGAGCAGGCGGACGATTTCGCCGCGCAGCGCGTCGATTCCGGCCCCGGTCAGCGCGGAGACTTCGAGGATCGGCGCGCCGGCGAGCGTCGTGCCTTCGGCCAGCAGTTCGATTTCCTCGCGCACCTCGTCGAGCCGTTTGCGGTCGGCCAGGTCCGACTTGGTGAGAACGAAGACGCCGCGGCCGACGCCGAGCAGATGGAGGATGTCGAGATGCTCCTCCGACTGCGGCATCACGCCGTCATCGGCCGCGACGGTAAAGAGCGCAAGGTCGATCCCGTGGGCGCCGGCCAGCATGTTGCGGATAAACCGCTCGTGGCCGGGAACGTCGATTACGCCGGCGCGGCCGCCGTCGGGCAGCGCGAACCAGGCGAAGCCGAGATCGATCGAAATGCCGCGCTCGCGCTCTTCCTTGAGGCGATCGGTCTCCTGACCCGTGAGCGCGCGCACCAGCGCGGTTTTGCCGTGGTCGATATGGCCGGCGGCGCCGATAATCGCGTGGGCGACCCGTGATGCCATCGCGAATGTCCGCGAAACCGCCGGCCCCGCGCCGCTAGCGCAACTGCTTCATGTACATTTCGAGATCGAAGTAGTCGCGCCAGGCCTTGATCTTGCCGTGGCTGTCGATCTCGAACAC
This sequence comes from Deltaproteobacteria bacterium, assembly GCA_021780585.1. Taxonomy (GTDB): domain Bacteria; phylum Desulfobacterota; class Binatia; order Binatales; family Binataceae; genus JADMIL01. The sequence goes on along the minus strand of JAJXYM010000058.1, from coordinate 5,889 downwards.
GCCCATCACGGGCAGCGAGATATGCTTGCCGCCGGCGTCGAAGGAATCGACCCGCTCGTTCATCACGACGTTGCCGTGCGCGGCGCTATGCACGATTTTGAAATCGATCGACTTGACGCCCTTGAGCAGCCCCTCGATAACCTTGCCGATCGCGTCCTTGCCGGTCGCCGGCTTCATCGGGATGTTGTGATAGACGGCGTCTTCGGCGAAAAAGCCCATGACCGCGCCGAGATCGAGGCGCGCCCAGGCGTTGCAGAATTCCTTGACGACGGTTTCGGGATTCGACTGCATGACGATTGACCTCCGCGACAGGTTTTTGCGCGGGACCGCCGTTCGCGATCAATCCTGATCGAGATAGAAGCGGTCCTCGTCCTTGTTATAGCCGAAAAGTTCGGCATAGCGTCCCCAGTTGACGATCGTCGAGAACATTTTTTCCGGGGATTCGTTCGGCAGCAGCATCGCCAGATGCTCGAGCACGACTTCGCGCGCCAGCGAGCGATCCTCCTGGGCGCGCAGCAGGCGAATCAGATAGGCGAACAGGCCGAGCGTCTTGAGCCGTTCACGGACGATCAGCTTGCGCTCGTTGACGTCGCTTTCGATCAATTGTTTGCCGAGCGCCTCCAGCACCACGTCGCCGTCGGGCGTCGAAACGAAGCCGAGGATTTCCGCGGTCTTCATCACCTTGAGCAGGTCGCCGAATTTGAAATTCAGGTCGCGCGCGATTTTGTAGCCGTCGTCGCGTCCGCCGCGGTCGTCGAGCGTCTCGAGCAGGCCGAAGACCCACGTCAGATGGCAATCCGGGATCGGGTTGATCGCCGACGAGGCCATCAGGCGCGCTCCTCGATCAGCGAGAAAACCTGGTCGGTAAGCGCGTTGAAGCTCTCCTTGCGGCGGTCGCGCGGGCGCGGCAAATCGACCTTGAGATCGGCCACCAGGCGGCCGGGGCCGGAGGCCAGCACCAGGATCCGATCGGCGAGTTCGACCGCCTCTTCGATCATGTGCGTCACAATGATGATGTTATGCACCGGCATGTCGGCGGACTGCCATACCTCGAGCAGCTCCTCGCGCAGGGTAATCGCGGTGAGCGCGTCGAGCGCCGAGAACGGCTCGTCCATCAGCAGCAGGCGCGGTTCGACCGCGAGCGCGCGCGCCAGGCCGACGCGCTGCTTCATGCCGCCGGAAAGTTCGCGCGGATACGCTTCCTCGAAACCGTCGAGGCCGACCTTGTCGATATAGACGCCGGCGCGCTTTTCGCGTTCGATCGGCGCCACGCCGCGCGCCTCGAGGCCCAACTCGATATTGGCCTTGACCGTCAGCCACGGCATCAGCGCGAACGACTGGAAGACCATCGCGCATTCGAGGTTGATGCCGTCGGTTTGACGGCCGCGATAGAGCACCTGTCCGGACGTCGGCGGCATCAGGCCGTTGATGATGCGCAGCATGGTCGATTTGCCGCATCCGGAGGGACCGACGACGGCGACGAATTCGCCCTCCTCGATCGTGTAGGAGAGATTTTCGAGCACGCGCAAGGTTCCCGCGGCGTGCAGGAAACTCTTCGAGATGTTCCTGAGTTCCAGCAGGGCCATGGGTCGGACAGGTCCGGGTCACGCATCGAGCTGATGAGCCCCCTCAGTATTCGATCCGGTAACGGTCGGCGGCGAGGTCATAAAGCCGGCGCCAGACGACCCGGTTCAAGACTATCACGATCACCACCATCGACAGCAGCGTGAGCAGGATCATCAGCGAGTTGTCGGTGCGGTAGGTGGCGTCGTCGAGCAGCGCGCCGAGACCGAAGACCTGGTAGGTGTGATCGCGATAGACGAAATATTCCGAAAGGATCAGCGCGTTCCATCCGCCGCCCCACGCGGTGATGCTGCCGGTGATCAGCGAGGGCAGCATCGCCGGTATCGTGAGCTTGCGCCAGGTGGCGGCGCGGCTCAGGCCGAAGGAGCGCGCGGCTTCTTTCAGGTCGGCGGGAATCTGGCTCACGCCGGCGAGCAGATTGAACAGCACGTACCATTGCATGCCGGTGATCACCAACAGGATCGAAACGAGGTTCATGCCGCCCGTCAACCGAATCACGAACACGATGATCAGCGGGAACAGCGCCGTCGCCGGCATCGAGCCGACAATCTCCGCGATCGGCGCGAGCCGGCGGGCGAAGCGCGGATTTTCGCTGGCGGCGATCGCGCACGGCAGCGTCCAGGCCAGCGAAATCGCGTAAGCGACGATAATCCGCGCGAGCGAGGCCAAAGTCGCGAGCGGAATCCGCCGCACTTCGGTCGGCCACGGACGCATCAGCGTGCGGATCAGCGCGACCAGCCCTTCGATCAAGCCCCACGCGATCAGGGCGAAGATGGCGCTCTGGCCGACGATACGCAGCGCCCGTCCGGCGCGGCGCAGGCCGGGATGTTCGGCGGGATTGAAGGGACGGGCCGAAGCGAACGCGCGTCGCGAAACGCGGCCGATCGGCCGCGTCGCGCCGCGGATCAGGCGCAGCACGATCGGCCCGATCGCGCCCAGCGCGTCGAACATCCCGAGCGATCGGATCGGCTCGCTCGAGGCGGCGAATTCATAGCGGAAGCGTTCGGCCCATACCGAGAGCGGCTGCCAGACGATCGCGTCCATCAGGATGATAATCGTGAGCAGCGTCAGCAGGCCGGCGATAATTTCGCCGGTGCGGCCCTTGTCCTGCGCGGTCATCAGGTAACTGCCGAGGCCGGGCAACTGGTAACGGGCGGGACCGGCGGTGATAATTTCGCAGGCGATGATGTAATACCATCCCGTCACCCACGACAGGATCGAATTGTAGACCAGCTTCGGCACGCAGGCGGGTAGCAGCAGGCGTTTCAGCTTGAGCCATCCGCTGGCCCCGAACACCTCCAGCGCCTCGACCGAATCGCCCGGCAGCGTCCGCACCGCCTCGTAGACGCCGAGCGCCATGTTCCACGCCTGACTGGTGAAGATCAGGAACACCGCCGCCATCTCGACCCCGAAGCGGCTGCCGTGCGCGAGCGCGACGAAAAAATAGATCGCGGCGGGAAAAAAACCGACCACCGGCACCGATTGCGCGATATCGATCACCGGAATCAGCACGCGCTCGTAGGCGCGGCTGGTTCCGGCCAGCAATCCGTAGACCAGCGCAAAGACGAGCGAGACGGCGTATGCCGCGAGCATCCGCAGGAACGAGCAGGCGGCGTAATAGGGCAGATTGCGGGCCGAGACGTGCAGCCGCGGCGCGTGCAGCTTCGCGCCGTGATGCTGATAGGCGAAAAACAGCGCCACGAATACGGCGATCAACAGGAATGCGATAATCCCGTTGGTCAATCGCCGAGCCGTGATCGTATCCGTCGCCATCGCCGCACGTCCGAATCCTCCAGCATAGCCGCATCGCGGCGCCGCTCAAGCCGCGACTGCGCCTTTGCGCACACGGGCCGCGCTAAATTCCCATTACGGTTCGATTAAGGGTTTTCGGGATAGCACGCGCGGCGGCGTCCTCGGACCATTCGGTTGACAATGCGTTGCGCGGCAAATAGCGGTTTCGGACGTGGCCAGCGCGGAATCGAAAGAGCACGGGAGCGAATGGCGGCTGGGACTCGAAGCGGGCGAAAGCGCGCCGCCGCCGCCGCCGCGGACCGATCAACCACGCGATCGCGGGCGGGAGCGGCTCGAACGCCCGCTTCAGGTCGTCACTATCGAGCATCTCGGATGGGCCTTGATTGCGCTCTACGTGGTCGCCTCGCGGCTGATCGGATTGGGCGCGCGGCCGCTTGACGCCGGCGAGGCGCGCCGTGCGATCGCCGCGTTCAACCTCGCGGGCATTGGCTCGCATCTGCCGATCGTCCACTCTCCCGGCGCCGGCGGATGGATCGACGCGCTGACCGGGGCGCTGTTCAATTTCACCGGCGCCGGCGATTGCGCCGCGCGGGCCGCCTACGCGATCGCGGGTCTGCTGCTGATCGTGATGGCGTTCGAGATGCGCGGTTATATCGGCCGCGCCGGCGCGCTCGGACTCGCCGCGATCCTGGCGATTTCGCCCGCTGTTACCTGGTATTCGCGGGCTTGCGCGACTCCATTGGTCGCGTCCGCGATGGCGCTGGCGACGATCAATCTGTTCATGGCGCTGCGGGCGCGTCCCAGCCGGCGGCGCGCCGCGATGCTCGGAATCGCGGGCGGATTGATGGCCGCGGCCGATATCAGCGGACTCGCGACCGGCATAATCTTCGTCGCCGCGATGCTTCCGCTCGGCCTCTGGGACGCCGTTACCGGGCGCAATCTGATGCTCAGGATTCAGGTCTGGCTCGACCGTTATGGCGCGCATCTGGCGACCGTGATCGTGGCCGCGCCGGCGGCCTGGGCGGTTTCGCGCCTGACGCTCGTAGACGGCTTCAAACCCGACCGGCTGATCGCGACCGCGTCGGAACTGATGCCCGGCGCCGGCCGGGCCGGCCTCAAGGCCGGAGTCGCGTTCTATCTGCCGATCGCCGGACTCTACGAGTTCCTGATCGTGCTGATGGCCGCGGCCGGCGTGGGAATTATCCTGACGCTACGGGTCCGGTCGCGCTTTGCCGCGTGGTGCCTGATGTGGGCGGTGGGAGCGCTGGCGTGGGGGCTGTGGATGCCCGCGCGCGAACCGGCGCGAATCCTCGTGATGCTGCTGCCGATGGCGATGATTGGCGCGATCGGCTTCAACTGGCTGCATCGCAGCGAATTCTGGCGCTATGTCTGGATTCCGCTGGCGCTGCTCGCGGCAATCACGCTTTATGCCGGTGGGCTCGCCGATTTCGTCCACGCAACGCCCGACCCGACCGAGGCCCCATGGGCGCGCCATGCGAATCTCTTCTGGAGTGACGGCGCGACCCTCCCGACCGTTCGCCGTTACGCGCGCGCGGCCGCGGCGGGACTTCCGCCCGAGGCCGCGACGGTCGCGTATCTGGGCGCGGTCGCGCCCGAAATCCGCTGGTATCTGCGGGATTTGCGGCCGGTTTCGGACCCCGCGATCGCCTCCGTAATCGCTGTCGAAGACGCCGCCGCGCCGCCCGTGTCGTCCGAAGCGACGGTCCGGCAATTCGACTATAGCGAGGCGTGGCGTCCGGACTTGGCGACCGCTGACGCCAGCCGGATTGCGCGCTTCGTCGCCAGCGGCGAAATCTGGGGCGAAATCACGCCACGCAAGGCGACGTTGATCCGTCGCCCGATCGGGCCCGCCGCGCCCACCGTGATTCTGACGCCGCCCGGCTGATCCGAACCATCCGTCGTTCCGGCCGGAGCGTAATTGCGCGGGCCGTGACGCTCTGCGATATAGTTTTCGGCGCGGCGGCGCGTCGCGGTCCGGACTTCCGCCACCGATTTCGGGCAACCGCAGGAGAACCGATGCAAGCGCTTATCGACACGCTCAAGGCCATGCAACTCCATCCCTTCGTCGATCACTTCACCGTCGCGCTGATCGTGATTGGCGTACTGACCGATCTCGTCGCCAGTCTGTTTTCGTCGCGCCAATGGATGCGCTACATGGCGCTATCCCTGATGATTCTGGGCGCGGGCGCGGCGGCTTGCTCGAATCTGACGGGCGGATGGGAGGCCGATCGGGTCTGGAAAGATCTGCAAGGCCCGGCCAAGGACGTTCTGCATACGCACGCACAGTTGGGCGATATCCTGCCGTGGGTCTTCGCCGGATTGGCGCTATGGCGCCTCGGCGTGGAGTTTATCGGTTTTCTGCACGGGTCGCGCCCGCTCTATCTAATCGCCGCCGTGCTCGGTCTAATCGCGATTATCTATCAGGGCTACAAGGGCGGCGAGCTGGTCTATGATTACGGCGTGGGGACGTCGCTGATGCCGACGCCGGGCGCGGCGGCGCCGGTGGAAGCCGCGCCGCCGCCCGAAGCCGCC
>JAJXYM010000149.1 GCA_021780585.1 Deltaproteobacteria bacterium | reverse complement strand
TATCGTCGGGCGCGGCGGCGGCTCGCTAGAGGATTTGTGGGCGTTCAACGAGGAGGCGGTCGCGCGCGCGATTTACCGCTCGCGCATCCCGATCGTCTCCGCCGTCGGCCACGAGGTCGATTTCACGATCGCCGATTTTGTCGCCGATCAGCGCGCGCCGACCCCCACCGCGGCGGCGCAGATGGTCGTGCCGGAGCGGACGGAACTGCGGCGGCGGATCCAACGGACGCGCGCGGAACTGGCGGGCGCGATGGCGGCGGTAATCGACGGTCATCGGCGCGAACTGGCGCATCTGCGGGCGCGGATCCGCGATCCGCGGACCGTGATTCGGCAGACCCGCCAGCGCGCCGACGATGCCGCCGCGGACCTGGCGGCCGCAATCGCGCGGCGCATCGCCGCGGCGCGCGCACGGGTCGCCGAGTTGCGCGCCGGGATGCGCAGTCCGGCGGCGCCGCTCCGCGAACGGCGACTGATCGCGAATCGGTTCGCCGAGCGGCTCGCCGCCGGCGTCGCGGCGGCGCTGGCGGCGAGCCGGAATCGGCTGGGCGGCGCGGCCCGCCGGCTCGACGACGTCTCGCCGCTCAGAGTGCTGGAGCGCGGCTACGCGGTGGTGAAGAATAATCGCACCGGACGCGCGCTGACCGCGGCGGCGCAGGCCGAAATCGGCGACGAGCTCGAGATCATGCTGTCGCGCGGCCGGCTGCGCGCCCGCACGTTCGCCCGGGAGATTTGACCATACCGATATGGCCACGAATCGAAAAACCAACGCCGGCGGGCCGCCCGCGCAAGCCGCCGAGTCCGCGCCCGAAGAGCCCACCGCGAAATTCGAGGACCAGCTCGCCGAACTCGAGGCGATCGTCGAGCGGATCGATGCGGGCGAACTGTCGCTCGAGGATTCGATCGCCAACTTCGAACGCGGCGTCGCTCTGGTGCGATCGCTCAACCGCAGGCTCGACGAGGCCGACCGGCGCGTGGAGGCGCTGACCCGCGGGCCGGACGGCGAACTGCTCACCGAGCCGCTCGACGACGATGACGAAAATTCCTCCTAGACGATCGATCCGGCGCCGCGCCGGCGTCGGGTCGGACGGGCGCTGACGATGCGCGCGCGGCTCGACGCCGAGATGGCGCGGCGGGGCTTGGCCGAAAGTCGCGAACGCGCGGTCCGGCTGATCATGGCCGGGCGCGTGCGGGTCAATTCCCGTCCGGCGGCGAAGCCCGACCAGCGGGTCGACGAAACGGCGGAAATCGCGGTGATCGGCGCGACCGCGGAGTTCGCCAGCCGCGGCGGCCATAAGCTCGCGGCGGCGCTCGAACATTTCCGCCTCGACCCCGCCCGCCGCCGCGCGCTCGATATCGGCGCCTCGACCGGCGGCTTTACCGACGTGCTGCTGCGGCGGGGAGCCGCCCGCGTGATCGCGCTTGACGTTGGCTACGGCCAGCTCGCCGACCGTTTGCGGCGCGACCCGCGCGTGACCGTGATCGACCGCACGAATATCCGCACCGTCGAACCATCCGATTTGCCCTATCGGCCGGACCTCGTCGTGATCGACGTGAGCTTCATCTCGCTCAAGCTGGTGCTGCCGAAAGTCCGCGAGCTGGCGGCGCCGGCCGCGCCGATAATCGCGTTGGTGAAACCGCAATTCGAGGTTGGGCGCGGGATGGTCGGCAAGGGCGGCGTGGTGCGCGACGATCGGCTGCGCGCCGCCGCGCTGGAGGAGATCCTCGGCTACGCCCGGTCGCTTGGGCTGGAGGCGCGCGGCGCGATCGAATCGCCGATCACGGGCGCGGCGGGAAATCGCGAGTATCTCGCCTTTTTCGTCACGCCGGCGGACCCTGGATAAAGCCGCGCGATGGGTGGGGAACCGGAACGAAGCGCCGATTGTTAGCTTGGCCGCCGGATCGCCGGACCGGCCGATCGGGCGCGCCGAACGGATGCGACGGGACGTTCGCGCGAGACCGCCGTACTCTAAAGCGCGCCAAAATGAGCAAAACGTAGTATCGGCGCAAAACACCGCATTTGCGTAGGCTGATAAATCGATTAGACTGGGTTCGTAGCTTCCCCAGTATGGTTGGCGCCGCACGAAATCGGCCGGCGATGAGAATCGTCGGCGCAATGCTGTTCGCATTGACTTGCGCGGTAGCGGCCTCGCTTGCGGTCCCGATCGCGCTCGCCGCGCCGACCGAAGTGGATTTGCCGGCGTCGCCGCCGATGCGCCGCGCGCCGGCGCGGCCCGCCGCCGAGGCCACTCCGGCGGCCGCAAGCGACGCGCAGCCCCAGCCGTCCGCCGTCGTCCCCGGCAACGATGCGGACCGCAATGCCGAAACGGGCGGCGCGCCCGCCGCGCCGACCGGCGAAACCGTCCCGCCGCGGCCGCGCGCCTACTTTCCCTACACGATCCGTTCAGGCGACACGCTCGAAGGGATCGCGGCGTTGTTCGGGGTTGAGGTCGCGGACCTCACGCGGGCGAACCGGCGGCTGTCGGACGACAATCTGATGGCGGGCGATACGATGCGGATTCCGAATCCGTTCCTGGCGCGCGAGCGCGAACTCAACGCCGAGGTCGATCGCCTGACGATCGACGCGCAGGAGTCGACGCAAAAGGCGCGCGTCGCGCAAAACGCCTTCGACGCGGCGCGCACGCGGATTGCAACCGCCGACGCCAGTGCGCGGCAATACCAGCGCGATCTGGCGTCATTGCCCTGGTGGCGCGCCACGGCCTGGAGCGCGGCGGTCGGCGCGTTGTTGATGTTCGGGATCATGCTGGCGGCGATGATCGAATGGTGGATTCTGCGCGCGCGCTATCGCGCCGTGGCGGAGATGAACGGGGCGCTGCGGCGGCTCGATCACAAATACCGGCTGGCGTCGGCGCGGGCCGAATTGCGCTTGCAGGAGCTCTATGGCCGGCGTCGCCGCGGAATTGAGGATGGCCGCGAGCGGCCGAAGCTGCCCGAGGAAGTCGAGATCGAGCGGCTCGATCACGAACTCAGGCAGGTTCTCGACCGCCATTTGGCGCGCCTCGGTCCGGCCGGGCGGCGGATGCGGCTGGCGCGCTGGCGCGAGCTGATGGGCGGCGTCGGCGCGCCCGTCGAAGCGCGGCCGGCGCGCCGCTGATCGCGCGCGGCGCCGATTTCTGCGATAATCCGCGAATCATCCGACCCGTTGCTTGCGGGCGCGAGGGCGCCGCGAGCGCGCTTGTCACGGAGGTTCGTCATGATGAAGATCGCCAGCGCGACCCTGGGCCTGATGCTCGCCGCCGGATTCGCGACCGTCGCGTCCGCCGCGCCCAAGAGCGTGACCGGCACGCTCGAGGACAGCTTCTGCTACGTGACGATGGGCGCCCACGGCCCCAGTCATAAGAAGTGCGCCGTCGGCTGCGCGAAAAAGGGCATCCCGGTCGCCCTGGTCGAAAAGGGCACCGACAAGATCTATATCCTGTTGCCGAAAAAGAACGACACCTCGCTCGGCTCCGAAGTGATCAGCAAAAGGTAAGATGAGGTGACGTTCACCGGCGACGCTTACGAAAAAGTCGGGGTCGAGTAGGGCGCCGTGCGATCG
>JAJXYM010000139.1 GCA_021780585.1 Deltaproteobacteria bacterium | reverse complement strand
GGTTGCGGAAGCAGCGACGGCGCGCGCAGGCGCGATCGCGGGGATCGGCGCCGGGCCGCGCGCTTCGCTCCATTGGCAATCCGCGGGAACGATCAAAGTCGAGATTGCGCCGGGCCATCCGCCGGCCGCCGCGATCGCTTCGGCCATGTCGGACGCCGCCGCGTCGGGCGACGCGGTTTTGCGCACCCACGCCGAGACCGGGCGCGCCAGCGATTCGATATCGGAGGTGAGCGGAGCGTCGGCCGCCAGATGCCAGGTCGCGTGATCGCCGATCAGATTAACGATCGGCGAATGGGCGCGGCGCGCGTTATGGAGATTGGCGATACCGTTGGCGAAGCCGGGTCCGAGATGGGTCAGCGTGAGCGCGGGCCGGCCCGCCATCCGGGCGTAACCGTCGGCCGCGCCGGTGCATACGCCCTCGAACAGGCCGAGCACCGCGCGCATCCCGTCGGCGGCGTCGAGGGCGGCCACCAGCGGCATCTCGGTGGTGCCGGGATTGGCGAAGCAGACGTTGACGCCGGCGGCGAGCGCGGTCCGGATCAGGCTTTCGGCTCCGTTCATAGCGATTCGATCAGCCTTGTTTGAGCGCCGTCGCGAAGGTCGACCATTCGACGATCGGCGCGAGCCGCCGGCGCGCGACCACGCCCTGACCGATCGCGCCGCTGAAGGCGGGAAAAGTCAGCGCATGGTCCTGGATATCGAGGACGAGGATGATTTTCGCCTCCTCGTTGGACATCCACGGACCGGCCTTGAGCGTCACGCCGGGGGGAAAGCCCTGCGTGATCGCGCCGTTGATCAGGTCGTAGACCTTTTTGAAATCGTCCTTGCTGGCGACGTTGAAATGAATTTCGTCGAGATAAAGCGGCATCGGCGGTCTCCTTCCGGCTTGCGCAAGCGTGCGGAATCCGCCCCCGTTATACACGCAATCGGCGCGCGCGCGTCAACCGTCGCGGCGGCGTTCGCGGCTTAATGAGCGGGCGGGATTTCGAGCGTGCTCGAGCCGCCGGTCGCGGCCGGAGTCGCAGCGCCGGACGCGGGCGCGACGGCTCCGGCGGCGGGGGCCGCGCCGGGCGCAAGCGCAAGCGTGCGGGCGAGGTTGTCAATTTGCTTGCGCAACTGATCGGCCTGCGCGCTATGGCCGGCGGCGACCAGTTGCTGTTCGAGCGCGCTGGCGGATTGATTGACCGCGGCGAGCTGTTGCGCGGCCGAGGCCGCTCCGCTCGCGCCGGCGGCGAGGTATTGCGCCTGAATCGTCGCGATTTGCGCCTGCAACAGCATCATCGCGGGCGTGGCGTTGAGGGCGCTGGCGGCGGCGGGATTCGCGCCGGCCCCGCCCGCGCCGAGGATCATGGCCATCGCCGGGGCCATTGCGGCGAGCCCTTTCGCGGCGACGATCGTGTTGGCGTCCTGCTGGCTGGAGGCGCCGTCGATCGTCGCGCCGGCGTCGGCGGGCGGACTCGATGGATTCGGCGACATCACCTCGACGGTCGGGCCGGAGGGATTGTCGCTCAGCACCATGATCGAATCCTGACGGACGTTGTCGGCGTCGTTGCGATCGACGTTGAGGGTCACGTCGGCGCCGCCATTGGATCCCGGCGTGACGCTCGCGACCGAGCCGATCGGCGTGCCGAGACTGACGACCGGAGCGCCGACGGCGAGCGCGCCCGGTTGATTGAAGCGCGTGTAGAAATGCACCGTCTCGGAGTAGCATCCCGGCGCGATCGCGCCGAGCGTGGCGAGCGCGACAAATAGCGTAAGGCGCCGCGCGAGTCGCCATTGAGGGGCGGCTGGCGCGAGCGCGCGGCATGGCGTCGTCAGGCGGCGCACGGCAAATTCGCGGCGCGCGCGGGCGCGCGGACGGGCGCGGCGCTCAGGCGAACGCCGGCATCACCTCGCGCGCGAACAGGTCGAGCGTCGCCGGCGGTCCGAAATCGCCGAACATCACGGTGAAGAACGTAATTCCCATGCGCACGCGATCCTGAAGCTGCGCGACGATCTGCGCGGGGGTGCCCTTGATGCCGGTAAGCGAGAAGGGCTTGAGCCGCGACGCGATTTTCCATTTCTGTTCGACCTCGGCCTCGGTCGCGCCGATACAGACCAGCAACTGCTCGGAGATATTGATCGAGCTGAGATCGCGCCCGACGGCCTGGCAATGGCCCTTGAGCGCGTTCAGCTTCTCCTCGAAGCTGCGGTAGCCGGCCGGACAATTCCAGCGGTCGGCGTATTGCGCGACGATGCGGAGCATCACCTTTTCGCCGCCGCCGCCGATCGTGATCGGCGGATGGGGCGACTGGAGCGGCTTGGGATTGTTGATCGCGTCGTCGAGCCGGTAATAGCGGCCGGCGAAGCTCGCGCGTTTTTCGGCGAACAGCAGCTTGAGGATTTTGAGGCCCTCCTCGAGTTGGCGCAGGCGCGCGCCCATGGTGGGAAAATCGTAGCCGTAGCCGCGATACTCCTCGTCCATCCAGCCCGCGCCCATGCCGATTTCGAGCCGGCCGTTGCTGACGTGATCGATCGTGGTGAGCGCCTTGGCCAGCAGCGCGGGATTGCGGAAGGAGTTGCAGATGACGAGCGTGCCGATGCGCAATTTTTCGGTGCGCGCGGCGATCGCGCTCATCAGCGCCATCGATTCGAGGCAATCGGCGTCGGGGAGGCCGCGGTTCCAGAAATGATCGACGAACCAGAGCGAATGGTAGCCGAGCGCCTCCGCCTGCGCGGCGCGATCGGCGATCGCCTTGAAGGACATCCCGGCCTGGGGCGAGAAGATTCCGAATCCGGCTTGGTTGCTCATTCATCACTCCGCAAGAGAGAGTTCACATCCGCGTGACAATCACTATAGTACGACATCGGCGCGGGGCGGAACCCGCGGATGATGCGGAGAGACGATGGCGGTACGCGGAGGCGCGCGAATTCGCACGCGGTTTTTGCTGGTTGTGGCGTTGGCGCTGGCGGCGACGTTGGTTGCGCGCGGCGCGTGGGCGGGTCAGGGCGGCGCTCCGGACGCGATCCGGGCGGCGGCGGAACGCGACGGCGCCGCGGCGGGAGATTTCCTTCCGGTCGCCGGGATGCGCTCGTTCGCGCGCGCGGCGGGCGTCCATGAATGGCGTTTCGAGGCGGTGCGCGGTCCGTCGCGCTTCGATCGAATCGGACTCGAGCGCGTGGCGCACGGCAAGACGCCGCTGAGCGATCCGCCGGCGGTGGTGCTCTATCTGCCGGGGACGTTCATGAACGGGGCGGTCGCGATCGACGATCCGCGCTATTCGATGCCGCTGTTCATGGCGGAACATGGCGTTGATTTCTGGAGTTTCGACTATCGGACGCATTTTGTGCCGCCGGCGACGCCGCCCGATAATCTCGGCGTGATGGCGGATTGGAGCGACGACGTATTCCTCGGCGATATCGACGCGGCGGCGCGCTTCGTCGGCGCCGCGACCGGCCATCGGCGGATTTTTCTCGCCGGGTTCAGCCGCGGCGCCGAGTTCGCGTATCTGTTCGCGGCGCGCTATCCGGAGCGCGTCGCCGGGCTGATCATTCTGGACGGCCTGATGCCGGCGTCGGACTTG
>JAJXYM010000420.1 GCA_021780585.1 Deltaproteobacteria bacterium | reverse complement strand
GGGGCTCGGCGCCCCGCGCGCGCCAAATCGAATCGGATGAATCCGCTGTCGTCATGGCGAAACCGGCCCCCGCCGCCGCTGCGTTCAACTACCAGACCCCGCCCAATTCTTCAACCGGAGCGCCACGCACCCGCGCCGACGGCAGGAACGTCCCGTTGCTCGAATGTCTAATTGACCGGGTAATCGGGCGGCGGCGGGTTTGCCGCCGCCCCCCGGCCTCAAGTTCCTTTGCCGTTGAACGTCACGATCTGCGGCGCGTTGCTCGCATTATCCGTAATCGTCAGCGAGCCCTGCCGCGGGCCGACCGCCATTGGCGCAAAGCGCAGGCTGATTCGGCAGCTCGCGCCCGATCCGAGCGTCGTGCCGGGCTGGCAGGCTCTGCCTGCACCATTTGTCCGATGACCAGCGGCGTGGGACTCCCATATGGATTCTCCGCGATCACCGTGTGCAGCGGTCGGGTCTGGCGCGCCGTCCGGCGCCGGAAGATTCAGATTGCCCCATGACCAATACCACACGCCCTGGGCGCCGGCGGTCGCGATTGCGTCCGCGGCGGTGGCGGGATTAGCGACGTTCAGGCCGAGACTGGCCGCGAGATCGTAGGGAAAATATAGATCTCCCGCGTAGATCGAGGAAAGCGCCGGAAAATCCACCATCCCGTGCTGCGCCAGCGCCTGACCCTGGGCCGCGAAGTCGGACACGGCGCAGTTGGTCGCGGAGAGCGGCAAGTAGGCCGTGATCGCGCCCTGACGAATGAGGTCGAGGTTGGATTGCCGGTTGCCGGCGGCGCCAGCGCACGACGGATTCGGCAAATCATAACGCCCACCGGAAAAACCGCGTTGCCGCCGTAATGCAATATATTGTCGGGATCGATATAAGCCTTTATTGTTGCACGCGCCGCCGCCTCAGAGTCCCGTGCCGTCGAACGTGACGATTTGCGGCGCGTTGCGCGCATTGTCCATGAGCGTCAGCGATCCGCTCTGCACGCCCCGCACGGTCGGCGCGAACACCATACCGATCCGGCAACTGGCGTTCGCCGTGAGGCTCAAGCCCGCGCGACAGGTGGTGTACGCGGGCGCGATCGCAAAGCTCGCCGCTCCTTGTTGCGTGATTTGCGCGATCACCAGCGGCGCCGGACTGCCGTACGGATTGGTCACCGTAATCATGTGCGGCGAGCTGTATGCGCCGACTTTGATCGTGCCGAAGTAGACGATCCGTGGCGTCACCGTGGCCGCTACCGTCGGCGTGACCGGCGTCGGCGTCGGTGACGGGGTGGGCGTCGGCGTTGGTGTAGGTGTGGAGGTCGGGGTGGACGTCGGCGTTGAGGTCGGCGTGCCGGTTGGCGTCGACGTGGGGGTGGACGTGGGCGTCGAGGTCGGCGTTGAAGTTGGAGTTGACGTAGGCGTCGGCGTTGAAGTGGGGGTTCCGGTCGGCGTAGCGGATGGCGTTGGCGACGGCGTCGCGCCCGTCCATGCCGCGGCGAACGTCGCCATATCCACGCTGCCCCATCCGGTGGCCTGGTCGTAGCCCGGTTCGGCGACGTAGCCCGAGACGCCGTTGTAGCCGTTATTGCCCGAGTCGATATCGCGCAGGCCGGAAACGCTCGCGTCGTGTAGCGCGCCGAGTTGATAAATGCGCGTATTCGGATTACCGATTCGGCCGCCCTGGCTTTGCCCAACGATTCGCGCCACGCCGGCCCAAATAGGCGCCGCGATGCTGGTCCCGCCGATACAACAGTTCATCGACGCGGTTCCGCTCTGATTCGGATCGTCGCCCCAATAGAAGCCGGGCGAGAGCGGACTGGCGCCGAGCGCGACGTCCGGCAGATCGCGCATCCCGTCGGCGGGCGTGAGTCCAGTCTGATAATCGGGCTTGGGGAAAATCGAGCTTTTGCCGCCGCCGCCCGCGCCGGTGAAATCGTCCCATACGCTTTCCGGCACGGACCCGACATCATTGCCGGAGGAGTCGTAGGTGGGCGTGAACTCGCTGCCGCCGACCGACAGCACATTGGGATCGGCGGCCAGCTCACTGACGTGCAGGCTCGTCCCCACCACGCAAGCGGCGCCGGTTGAATTCAGCGTCACGCCGGCCGAACCGTCGTCGCCCGAGGATACCGCGACCGTCTGTCCCTGCGTCGCCGCCTGCGCGAGTATCGGATCGAGCGTGCCGCTGTAGAACGTGGACGATCCGCCGCAGAAGGAATAGCTGATGCTGATCGCGCCGCATTTATTGTCGGTCACGGCGCGCTGGAGCGCGTCGACCAGAGCGCTCGGGCCAGCCCCGATATAGACGCTGACCGGCGCCCCCGGAGCCGTCGCATGACCCCATTCGATATCGAGCAGCGCTTCGATTTCGTCGCTGTTGCGGCCCGGATTGAGGCCGTCCGCCAGCACCCGCGTCAGGCTCGCGTTGGGCAGCGCGAAGGTGGTGTCGAACAGGCTCACCGCGTTGGTCAGGAAATCCGAATCCTCGATCAAAGCGAGACACTGCCCGCCGCCATCGAGGCCTTGCGCGCCGAGCGGCGCCTCGTCGTAAAAAGTCCAGAGGTCGGCGGGTCCGAACGCCGTGCCGCGACTACCCTTGTAATCCGGAACCTCCGTCAGCGCGAGCTCGCGTCCGGCGCGGCCGTCGGCGTTGGCCGGACCGTTCCCGCCGGCGGCTTTCACGGGCGCGGAGTCGGCGGGCTTCGCCGCGCGCATCGGCGTTGCATGGCGGGTGTTGTCGAGGCCGTCGATCGCTCCGATTATCCCGGCAAAGCGCCGGGGTATCCGCGGATCGGCAGTGTTCGCATAGACCAGGCCGTCGGCGGTCGCCGCGATCGGCGCGCCGAAAGCGGTCTCCACCGTCCTGGCGCTCGCGGTCGCCGAAATCGATTGCGGATTCTTCGCCGTGACGTGAAAACCCTGACGCGTGAGCCAGCGGGCGACCGCGGCGACTTCCGCCGGCGTCCGTCCGAAGCGCCGCTCGAATTGGGCCGGCGTGAGCCATCGATGGTAATTCGGCGCGGCGGGATCCTGTAAGCTGGCAAGGAATCGATCGAGGGCCGCGCGATTGCGCGGCACGAACGAAAGGCGAATATCGAGCTGATAATTGGGATCTAAAGTCGAAGTCAGACCGATCCCCGCCGACAGAACCGGATGGTTGTGCGTCAGCGCTGCGGTCGGCTCGGGAGCAAGCTGCGCCAACGCCGCCTTCGCAACCGTTAGCAAGACCAGAATCAGCGCCCCGACCGTCACGCGGCGCGCCGCGCTCCGGCGGCGCCAGCTTGTAACCGTCGTCGATAACTTTCGCAGATCCGCGATAATTCGCGTCGTCAGTCCGATCTTCGTCATTATTTTGTCGCGCCGGGGTCGCCACCGCGCCCGATAACGGGATTGCCGCAAACCAATTCAGGAAGATATTGTTCGTCTTTTGTATCTCATACCATCAAATGGCGATAGATAGAATCGTCTATACGATTATGAAAGGAAATTCGCGATTATTTTCACGCGGATAGCGCGACGCCGCCGCATTTGTGGGAATACGTCGATCCACGTGCAATGACGATGCCGTTGATCGTTCGCGGATGAAATAATCGTCGTGCGTAATCAGTTCGGCCCCGACTTCGTGGCCACTCGCCCAATGAACCCGCCGCCCGCATCCACCGCCGACGCCGCCCGCCGTCTGGTGATGGCCTACGGATGGAACGCGACCGCCTATCAAATCCTCAATCCCGGCATCGAGCACTGGTTCGATCCGTCGGCGCCGGCGGTGGTTGGCTATATCCGGCGGGGCCGCGTGATGCTGGTCGCGGGCGCGCCGGTATGCGCTCGCGACGCGCTGCCGGCCGTGACGCGCGCCTTCGAGGATCATGCCGCCGCGCGGGGCCTCCGCGTATGCTACGTCTGCGCGGCCGACCGCCTGCGCAATCTGCTGGCCGATTCCGGCCGCCACGCCGCGATCGTGATCGGCGCTCAGCCGGTGTGGAATCCGGCGCGCTGGGCGCCCGCGCTCGCGGCGCATCGCTCGCTCCGCGCGCAACTCCATCGCGCGCGCAACAAGGGGGTCCGGGTCGAGGCGCTCGCGGCCGAACGCGGACGCGAGGATCCGGAGCTCGCGGCCGTGCTCGAACGCTGGCTCAAGTCGCGCGCGATGCCGCCGCTGCACTTCCTGGTCGAACCGCATACCCTGGCTGGCGAAGTCGCCGACCGGGTGGTGATGGTCGCGCGGCGCGGGTCCGCGGCGGTCGCGTTTCTGGTCGCCTCGCCAGCGCCCGCCCGCAACGGCTTTTTGATCGAGCAGGTGGCGCGCGATCCGCATGCGCCCAACGGTTCCAGCGAACTGTTGATCGACGCCGCGATGCGCCGTTTCGCGGCCGAGGGGCGCGCCTATGTCACGCTCGGATTGGTCGCCTTGTCGACCCACGCCGCGCTTGAGGAGAATCCCGTATGGCTGCGGATGCTGATGCGGTTCGCGCGGGCGCACGCCAACCGCTTCTATAATTTCCGCGGTCTCGAACGCTTTCGCGCCAAGATGGCGCCCGACCGCTGGGAGCCGATCCACGCGATCGCAAACGAACCGCGCTTCTCGATCCGCACGCTCTACGCGATCGGGGAGGCGTTCTCCGGCATCCCGCCCTGGCGCGCCGTTTCGCTCGCGGCGGTCAAAGCCCTCCGGCTCGAGGCTGAGCGCGCGCGCCATTACCTGACGTCGCGGATCGGCGCCGGAACCGCGTAAATCGCCGAAATCCGCGACCGTCCGTCGTGGCCGCCGCCCCGATGGCTTCGCCGCGGCCGCCGATGTTAAACTTCAAAGGTCGTCGCCTGCGGAAGTCGCACGTGTGACCGGCGGCGTCGGAGGTTATTCGGATGAGCGAGTGGCGCAAGCCCGAATTCGTCGAACTGCGCATGGACGCCGAGATTAGCTGCTACAGTTTTCTGCTCGACGATATGCGGGCTTACGGTAGCCTGCGCAAGGCCGAGGCGGCGGAATCCGAAGCGCCGCCCCCGGTCGATTCGCGTCCGCTCCGCTGAGCGCGTCCGATGCGGGTCCGGATCCTCGGCGCGGCCGCGGGCGGCGGGTTTCCGCAATGGAATTGCAATTGCGAAAACTGCGCGCGCTTCCGCCGCGGCGCGATTCGGGCCACGCCGCGCACGCAATGCTCGATCGCGGTCAGCGCCGACGGCGAGCGATGGTGTCTGCTTAACGCGAGTCCCGATCTGCCCGCGCATCTGCGAAGCTTGCCGTATCCGGCCGACGCCGCCGGGACCGAACGCACCGGTCCGCTCGACGCGATTATCCTCACCGACGCTGAACTTGACCATTGCGCCGGCCTGCTCGCGATTCGCGAAACCGGACCGCTCGCGTTCTACGCCACCGAACTCGCGCACGATTGGCTTTTCCGCCGTAACGCGGCCTTTGCCGCGATGCTCGATCGCGGACGGCTGAATTGGCGGCCGATCGCGCTCGCCGCCGATTCGATCGCCGCCGAGACCCCGATTATCGCCGCCGACGGTCGCGAGACCGGCCTCAGCTTTGCCGCGATTCCGGTCGCCGCCAAAATTCCGCGCCACGTCGGCGGCGCGGGGCCGGAGCCGCTCGGAACCGCGATCGCCGTGCGGATCCGCGCGACGAATCGTGACCACGCGCTCCTCTATGCGCCCTGCTTCAGGCGCCTCGACGAACCGCTGATAGCGGCCGCGCGCCGCTCCGCCTGCCTGATGCTCGACGGCAGCTTCTGGTGGGAGGACGAAATGGCGCGGCGCGGGGTCGGCGCGGCGACCGCGTCCGCGATGGGCCATCTGCCGATCGGCGGCCCGAACGGCAGTCTCGCCGCGATTCGCGCGCTCGCCGGGGTCAGGAAAATCTACGCCCATATCAACAACACCAACCCGATTCTGGACGCCGACTCCGCCGAACGCCGGATGCTGATCGACGCTGGCTGCGAGGTCGCCGAGGACGGGATGTCGCTGGAGCTGTAACGCGATGAGCGAATCGGTCCCGCCCGCCCCGCCGGATTCGCCCGAGCGGTTTGTCGCGCGGATGCGCGCCGTCGGCGCCGCCGCCTATCACGACCAGCATCCGTTCCATCTGATGATGCATCAGGGGCGGCTGACCCGCCGCCAGCTTCAGGCGTGGATCGAGAACCGCTTCTACTATCAATGGCGGATCCCGAAAAAGGACGCGATTATTCTCGCTAAAGCGAACGATCCCGATTTTCGCCGGGCCTGGATTAGCCGTATCACCGACCATGACGGCGCCGAAGGCCGCGAGGGCGGAATCCGCAAGTGGCTGCGTCTGGCCGCCGCCGCCGGACTCGATCCGAACGACGTTCTGAGCCTGCGCCGGGTCCTGCCGGCCGCGCGTTTCGCGGTCGACGCCTATATCGACCTGGTCGCGACCCGCCCGCTGGTCGAAGCGGTCGCGTCCTCGCTGACCGAACTGTTCGCACCCGAACTGATGGCGAATCGGGTGATGGCGCTCGAACGACTCTACCCGTGGCTGGATCGCGCCGGACTCGACTATTTTCGCGGGCGGCTGGTCGAAGCCCCGCGCGACGCCGAATTCGGACTCGCCTACGTGGTCAAACATTGCACGACCCGCGAATCGCAGGACCGCGCGCTCGCGGCGCTCACGACCAAGTGCCATATCCTCTGGAGTCTGCTCGACGCGATCCATTTCGCTTACGTCACGCCCGGATGGATGCCGCCTTTATGGAACGGCGCGAGCTGACTTCGCCCCATCCCGACGCCGCGCGATGGCGCCCGCGCCTGGCGGCCGGCGTGCGGATGCGCATGGACCCCGCCGCCGGCCGCGCGTTGCTGCTCTTCCCCGAAGCCGCGCTCGAGCTGAACGAAACCGCCGCCGCGATTATCCGTCTGTGCGACGGCCGCCATCCGCTCGCCGCGATCGCCGGCGAACTCGCGCGCGAATTCGGCGCGGACGCGAAGATCGCTGACGAGGTCGCCGACTTTGTCGCCGCGATGCGAGCGCGACGGCTGGTCGAATGAGCATCGCCGCGCTCGCGCCGCCCCGGTCGCTCGTTGCCGAACTGACTTATCGATGCCCGCTCGGCTGTCTGTATTGTTCGAACCCGATCGATTTTGCGCGTAGCCAGGATGAATTGACCACCGCCGAATGGCAGGCGGCGTTCGCCCAGGCCGCCCAAATCGGCGTCCTGCAGCTCCATCTGACGGGCGGCGAACCCCTCCTGCGCGACGATCTGACGGAGCTGGTCGCGTCCGCCCATGCTTGCGGCCTCTATATCAACCTGATCACCAGCGGTCTCGGCTTGAGCGGCTCGCGGCTGGCGGCGCTGCGCGACGCCGGTCTCGACCATGTGCAGTTGAGCCTCCAGGACGCCGACGAAGCGGGCGCCGATCAGGTCGCCGGCGCGCGCGCGCATCGGCGCAAGCTGGAAGTCGCGCGGACCGTCGCGCGACTGAAAGTTCCGCTCACGCTCAACTTCGTGGTCCATCGCCTGAACCTCGACCGGCTCGGTGCGATGATCGATCTGGCGGTCGGGTTGGGCGCGCGGCGGGTCGAACTGGCGAGCGCGCAATTTCACGGCTGGGCGCTGCTTAACCGGCGCTATCTGATGCCGTCGCGGGCGCAGAACGATCGCGCCGAGGCGCTGGCGCGAGCGGCGGCGGCGCGCTTGCGCGGTGTGATCGAAGTCGCGTTCGTGCGCAATGATTATCTGGTCGGCGCGCCCAAGCCCTGCATGGGCGGATGGGGCCGCGGCACGATCGTGATCGATCCGGCCGGCCGCGCGCTGCCCTGTCAGGCGGCGGCGTCAATTCCCGGACTCGAATTCGCCAACGTGCGCACCCATCCGCTGGGCGCGATCTGGCGCGATTCGCCCGCCTTCAACGCCTGGCGCGGCGTCGCCTGGATGAAGGAGCCGTGCCGAAGCTGCGCGATGCGCGAGCGCGATTTCGGCGGCTGCCGCTGCCAGGCCTTCGCGCTGGCGGGAGACCCCGCCGCGGCCGATCCCGCCTGCGAACTCTCGCCGCATCATGACGCGATTCGCGCCGCCCTTGCCGAACCATCCGAAAACGTCGAACCGGTTTATCGCGCCGCACGCGCGAGTCGCGCCGTGTCGGTCGCGCGAACTTCCGGCAAAAATTGACGAGCGGCGTGGACCCTCGGGTCAAGCCCGAGGGTGACAGGAAGGAGGCGCCACTGCGACGGGAAGGATTCGCCCCGGTGGACGGACGGGAAGGATTCGCCTGGGGAACGACGGAAAGGATTCGGCCCGGGGGACGGACGGAAAGGAATCGCCTGATGGACGACGGAAAAGAATCGCCCGGTGGGGGGGCGACGGCATGCGCGCCGCACCGCCGCTTCCGTCATTGCCGGGCTTGACCCAGCAATCCATCGCGATGCGCCGGAAAGAGCCGATCGGCGATTGCGGTTTTCCGTCATTGCCGGGCTTGACCCGGCAATCCATAACATCCGGCACGGACCCTCGGGTCAAGCCCGAGGGTGACGGGTAATCGTCGCGCGAACTTCCGTCAGGAACTGACGAGCGACTCGCACTATCGGGCGCGGCCGGGTCCGTCTCGCGAGCGGCCGGAGAACTTCCGGCGGCGTCCGTCTCGGCGCCCGGCCGGGCGGATCGAGCAATCCGCCATGGCCGTAGCAGCGATGCCACAGTCGGCCGGCGCTGACATTCAAGTGGCTGGAATAGCGCAGCTCAACGCGGTTAAGGACGGCTCATTCCTTGCTCGATCGAAGAGGCGCGGCCGCCGCCAGCGAAGGCCGGCGGAGCGATCGGTTAACCCCGTGCGCATACGCGAACCATATCGCGATTTTGAATGTCCGGCCGCGCCGCCGAAGCGCTTGCGGCGCGCACGTTCGCGCGGCCAGGTGATGATCCTGGTCGCCGTCGCGATCGTCGTGCTGATCGCCTTCGTCGGGCTGGCGACCGACGTTGGCTTGCTCTGGGTGGCGCGCCTGCGGATGCAATCGGCCGCGGACGCCGGCGCGCTCGCCGGGGCCGACGCCCTGCTGAGCGGCCTCGCCACCGCGCCGGACGCCGCCAGGGCCGCGACCACCGCCAACGGCTTCACCGACGGTGCGGGAACGACCGCCAATTCCTACAACGTGAGCGTGACGGTCAACGATCCGCCGGTTTCCGGAACGCATACCGGCGTCCCGGGCGCCGTCGAAGTGATCGTCGCGCAGACCCAGCCGACCTACTTCCTGCGGGTGATGCCGCAATTCGCCGCGATTCCGGTTTCCGCGCGCGCCGTGGCGATCCCCGCGCCGGCGGGCTGCATCTACGCGCTCGATCCGACCGGCAGCCAGTCGTTCCTCGACAACAGCGGCGCGATCGACAGCAGTTGCGGAATCATGGTCAATTCCAACAGCTCGACCGCCTTCAACGTCAATTCCGGCGCTTCGGTCTCGGCCGTCGGCGGAATCGGCGTGGTCGGCGGAACGCTGATTCACGGCGCGGTCTCGCCCACGCCGATTACCGGCATCGCCAGCTTCAGCGATCCGTTTTCGCCCCGCACCGTGCCGGTCCGGCCGAGCGCGCCGAACGCGCCGTCGAGCTACTGCGCGGGCGCGCAGAACGTCACCGTCAACGGCGGCGCGGCCAGTTACGGTCCCGGATGCTACAACGTGACGCTCAACGGCGGCACGCTGAATCTCAACGACTCCGGCAACTACGTTATTCAGGGCGCGACGCTCAACGGCAATAGCCAACTGAATCTGACGGGAGGCGGGAGTTACTATTTCACCGGCGGCGTGAATTTCAACGGCGCGGTCGCCGCGATGAACGGCTCCGGCGCCGCGATTTACTATTTCCCCAACGGCATGAATACGCAGGGGTCGGTGAATCTTAACGGCTCCGGCTCCTACTATTTCGGCGGCGGCGTGAATCTCAACAGCGGCACGTTCAATTGCGGCGGCTCCGGGTCGTACTATTTCAACAACGGGATCAACGTAAATTCCGGCGTGACCGCGGATCTCAGCCCCGGCTATTACGGCGGCGGAATCAACGTCAACGGCGGCGGCGCCGTGATCAATCTCGCCGGCGACGGAACCTATTACTTCGACGGCAACGTGATCGACGACACGAACGGCACAATCCAGAGCCAGACGGCGGGCGGAACCCCGACCTACGTCACGCTCTACTTCGACCAGGGCACGTTTACCGAGAACAGCTCGGCGATCCTCAATCTCAGCGCGCCGACCTCGGGCGCGTACGAGGCGATCCTGATTTATCAGTCCCGCACGAACAGCGCGGCCGCCTATATCAATACCGGCGCGAACGTGACGCTGAACGGAGCGCTGTATATGCCGGACGCGCGCGTGACTATCAATGGCGGATGGGTCAACGCCTATTCGCTGATCGTCGGCTACGATATCGTCGATAACGCCGGCGCGCTGACGGTCAACGCCAATTACACCAGCCTGCAGGATGGGCCGCCGATCAAGCAGACGGCGCTGGTCGAATGATAATGGCGGGGCAAATTCGCCAAAGCCCATCGGCGGGCGGACGCGTGGCGCGCCGATGGCGCCGCGGGCAGAGCGCCGTCGAGCTGGCCTTCGCGGCGCCGGCGCTGGCGCTGATGCTGCTCGCGGCATGCGATTTCGGCGCGGTAATCTTCGCCAAGATCGAATTGAGTTTCGCCGCCCGCGCCGGCGCCGAATACGGCGCACAAAGCCCGATTACGGCGGGCGACTACGCCGGCATGGACAATATCGCGGAACAGAGCGTCACGAATTTAAGCGGCGTGACCGCGAGCGCGACCAGCGTATGCTGTCCGGCGGGGTCGAATATCGGCTGCACCTCGCCGGCGAATTCGTGCAGCGGCCAGCTTTACGTGAAGGTCACGACCGGAGCCGCGATCAATCCGCCGATCGGCGGAGCGCTCGGCCTGCCGGCGACGGTGAATCTCTCGGCGTCGGCGCAGATGCCGGTAAAATGAGAAAATCGATCATACGCCCGGATAGGCGCGCTAAAGCCCGCCGCTTCCGGCGCGCGGCGCGCCGATGGGGCCGCGGGCAGACGGCGGTGGAATTCGCGATGGCGGCGTTGCCGCTGCTCCTTTTCATGTTCGCGGTCATGGAAGCGAGCCTGCTGATGTACGACTACTACATGGTGTCGTACGCGGCGGCTAACGGCGCGCGCTGGGCGATGGTCCACGGCTCGACCAGCGGCGCGACGGCGTCGTCCAGCGACGTCCAGAGCTATGTATTGACGCTGGTCAACGGCATGGATAGCGCCAACCTGACGGTGACGCCGACCTGGTCGTCGGCAAAAGAGATTCCCGGCAGCACGGTGACGGTCGCGGTGTCGTACAATCATAGTTTCCCGCCGCCGTTCTCGAAGCTCGGCGCGATTACGCTCTCCAGTTCCGCCGCATCCGTGATTACGTATTGATGATCGCGCGCGGCCCTCCCGTGCGAACCCGCCGCGAGCGAGCCGCGGCGGACGGGTTCGACGGCGCGGCGAGGTCAATCGCGATGCGCGAGGAGGAAGGCGCGCGTGCGGGCGACCGCGGCTTCGACCGCGTCCGGCGTCTTCCATCGGTCGATCATCTCGGCGTGGGGCGCCAGCGCGGCGATTTCACGCGATATTGGCGCCGGATGATAAAGGTCGTCGCCCGCCAGCACCAGCATCGGCGTGCGGCAACCGCTCACGAAATCCCGCTCCACCGTAAAGACGAAATCTCCCCCGTACATCCGCTCGCGAAAGCTCGCCAGCGCCGCCTCGTCAAGGTCCGGGCGCTCGCGCTTCAAGTCCTTCGCCCAACCGTCGAACATCTCGTAAAACGCCGCGCGATTTTCGTGCAGGCCGATCGGATTTTGCAGCACCGCCGCGCTGATGCGCGCCCGCGCCGCCTTGATCACGCCGAAACAATACGATGAGCCGATGCATCCGCCCATCACGTGGCAGCGGTCAATCTTGAGATGGTCCAGCAGGGCGAGATGGTCGGCGGCGTAGCTGTCCCAGCCGTCGTTCGCGGAAATCGGCGCGCGCGAGCGGCCCGCGTTCCGCTGATCCATCGCGATTACCCGGAAGTTGTTGGCGAATTCCCTGGTTGGGTCGAACGGGCTCTTATGCCAGAAGTCGATGCTCGACCGCATCCCGCCCGGCGCGAACAGCAACAGCGGATAGCCCGCTCCGAATTCCTCGTAATAAATCGCAATTTCGTCACGCTCGAACACCGGCATCGTTGAAATCCTCTTTCCTCGCCGCGTCCGCTATGGCAGTTTTCACGCCGAATCACGATTCGGGGCGGACGATGGTTTCGACGGTAAGGCCCGCCGCGTCGTCGGCCGGCCGATAGTTCAGCAATTCAAAGCCGATTACTCTGCCGCCGGCGTCTTTCATCAGAACCACTTCGTCGGCGGTCTCCTCGCAAACGCTTTCCTTGGCCGGATCGTCGAACCATACCGTGAGGGTGTGGCCGGCAAGATCGTGGATCACTCTGATTTTGTCCATACACGCGCTCCCGCCTTGATCGCGTCCGTTGGGTAGGCGGTGATGAGAAAACCTTCACCATTTTGACGCCGAGCAACCGCGCAAATCCAGCGCAACGGACCGCCCCGATAAAAGAGGAAAACGTCGTTGGCCGTGCGGCTGCGCCGGACTTCGTCAGGATTGCCAAGAGTCTGTTCGACTTCTCGCTCCTGTCCCGCCATTACCGGATGCTTTTGGGTCGCGATGAACTCCCAGTATGCGGCGGTGCATCTTACCGAAAACCCGATCGGGGTTGAGATTTCGAAAAGAAAGCCGCCTCCGACACCGTTCCGTTTAGCCGACTTCGCCAATTTCCTCTCGAGCCGTTTTTCCCTGGGCAGATGGACCGCGGCGTAAGCGTTTCCGTGCGGGCGAGGCGTTCAGCGCGATTTGGGGAGGCCGAGGACGCGCTCGGCGATGATATTGCGCTGAATCTCTGAAGTTCCGCCCTCGATCGTGTTCGCCCGCGATCGCAGAAAATGATGCTGCCAGCGGCCGCTCTGGACCGCGTGCGCCGAGCCGCGCATAAGCTGGCTGGCCGGCCCCTCGAGCGCCATCACGAATTCCTGCATCCGCTGGTTCAGCTCCGACCACGCGAGCTTCGAGACCGATCCTTCGGGTCCGGGATTGCCGCCCTTGAGGATTTTCGAAAAGGTGCGATACGAGGTGAAACGCATCATTTCGAGTTCGACGAAAAACTGCGCGAGTTGCTGGCGAATTACCGGATATTGCGTCGCCGGAGCGCCGTTGCGGATGGTCGCGCGCGCCAGATCGACGATTTCGTCGTAGATGATCCGATAGCGCATCACGCCCGCCAGCGCCGCCGTGCCGCGCTCGTTCATCAGCGTGGTCGTGGCGACGCGCCATCCGTCGTTGAGGCCGCCGAGCAGATTGGCGCGCGGCACGTGGACGTCCTCGAAGAACATCTCGTTGAATTCGGATTCGCCGGTCATCTGGCGCAGCGGCTTGACCGTGATGCCGGGGGTTTTCATGTCCACGAGCAGGTAGCTGAGGCCGCGATGCTTGGGGGCGTCGGGATCGGTGCGCACCAGCAGCATGCACCAATCGGCGACGTGGCCGAGCGTGGTCCATACTTTCTGGCCGTTGACGATGAATTCGTCGCCGCGCAATTCCGCCCGCGTGCGCAGGGAGGCGACGTCGGAACCTGAATTCGGTTCGGAAAAACCCTGGCACCAGATTTCGTCGCAACTCAGGATTTTCGGCAGATAGCGTTTTTTCTGTTCGTCCGTGCCGTAGGTGATGATGGTCGGCGCGGCCATCGTGAGGCCCAGCACGTTGAGCGGCGCGGGGGCGCGCAGGCGCGCGATCTCCTCGTTGAAGATCGCCATCTCGATTTGCGTCGCGCCCTGGCCGCCGAACTCTGTCGGCCACGCCATCCCGAGAAAGCCGCCGTGGTAGAGCCGGCGCTGCCAGTCCTTGAGGAATTCGAGCGTGTTGAGGCCATGCGGACGAAAGCCCGGCGCGCCCCATCCGGCGGGCAGATTGTCGCGCAGGAACTTTTGCACGCGCGCGCGAAACGCTTCCTGTTCGGGGGTGAAGCTTAGGTCCATCGCGAAACCGTCTCCCGCTGGATCGCCGTCGTGGGGCGTCGTTCGATCGTTCGTGGCGCCGCCGGCCGCACGGTCAGAGCGTGTTCATGATCCGGATCAGTTCGGCGCGGCCCCATTCGACCTCGAACCGATGCCGGTTGGCCATCTTGCGTAATTGATCGGCGATTGGACCGCGCGGCGGCGCAAGGGCCAGCGCCTCCTCGACTTTGCGCGCGACCCACTCCTGGCCGTGGATCAGCAGCTTGAGCCGATCGACGAGCGGGCCGGCCGCGGCGACCTTGGCGGCGAACGGTCCGATTTTCGCCGAGGGCGCGCCGCCGTGATCGCGAATCAGCTTGTCCAGCGCGGCGACGGTCGCGGCCTCGTCCTCGCGCGAGGTGGCGAGCAGCCGGCGCAGTTCGTCGTTGGCGACTTCGCCGATCAGCCGCTCGAGCGCGGCGACTCC
>JAJXYM010000104.1 GCA_021780585.1 Deltaproteobacteria bacterium | reverse complement strand
GCCTTCAACGCGCGCCGCCATCCGCCGCGCCGCGAGCCCGCCACGCCGACGGGAATCGGCGCCCGGCGTGAGGGACCGGAGCGCCGCCGCGCGGTCTCGCAGTGATCGTGCAAACGCCACCCCATAGGAGGCTCTACCGAATCGCTTCGTCTCTAATGAACGCACCCTTTCTCGCTTATCGAGAACAGTGCTAAATTAATACAGCCCCGGAGGTGACTTGCTTTGAAAGCAATTTTGACTTCCTCTGGAGCCAACGGTCGTTAAAGCCGACAGACGGTTTCATGACCCGCGAATGCTAATTCATTGGACGGCTCCGTAATCATGCCGTTGGCCGCCGATCTCGAAAGTTGCGAGGTCGCCAGCTCTTCGCCAATGGGCGCTGTGGGGTCATGGGGGGTCCATTAGTTCGGGACCCCCCCTTTCATTCTTCAGAAAGCAACGTCGGATTTCTTCGCGGCGTAACCGGCGCGCAATCGAACCGCCGCATCATGTCGGACGTGTACGCTTCCGCCGGCCGCGCCATGACGCTAAAATTGGAAGGGTAAGCGGAAGCCTGCGACGCGCCTATCCGGCGCCAACGGTTTAAGCGTTTTGTCCAGCGAAAAAGATTTCAAGCTTCGAGCGAACGGCGATCAGCCGCGCGTGGTGGTCGATTTCGATCTGCTGCGGCGGATCGGGGGACGTAATTTCCGCGACCTCGGCGGCCATCCGATCGGCGCGGGGCGGCGCGTGCGCGCGGGCAGGATTTTCCGCTCGGCCCATCTCGCGCAGGTGCCCGAGCAACATCCGCTGCGCGATTTGTCGCTGCGCACCCTGGTCACCCTGCAGAGCCGCCTCGAAGTGCGCCATCTCGGACCGCCGCGCGCGGAATTCCTCGAATCCGGCGTGCGCTGGGAGCATATCCCGATCGGCGATCCGTGGTTCCGCGAGGACGGTTTTCACAAAATCGACACGCGGCCGGGCCATGAGCATCTGGTGATCCTGACCGAGTTCCTCGAGGACTGGCAGGCGTTCTTCCGCATTCTGGCGGAACGCGAGGTCTATCCTCTCCTGTTCCATTGTTCGGCTGGACGCGACCGCACCGGGGTGGGCGCGGCGATGCTGCTCGAGATGCTCGGCGTCGCGCGCGAGCGAATCGTGGCCGATTTTCTCGCCAGCAATGCGACCTTCCCGCAGATGCCGCTCAAGCCGACGCAACTTGAACCGATTTTCGCATTGATCGACAGCCACGGCGGTATCGCCGGCTTCATGCACGAAGTGCTCGGGCTCGATCCGTCGGATCTGGCGGCGATTCAGGAAGACCTGACCGAGGATTCGCGCGGCTGATTTTTTCCGGACGCGGCGTCGCGCGCGGCCTCCGGGAAATACTCAGTGAGTATCGTCAGGCGGGCGTGTAGCCCTCGCGCAGCAGCGACTTGGCGATAATCATGCGCAGAATTTCGCTGGTGCCTTCGCCGATTTCGGTCAGCTTGGCGTCGCGCATATAGCGCTCGACCGGAAATTCGCTGATATAGCCGTAGCCGCCGTGAATCTGGACGGCCTTGATCGTCGTCCACATCGCGGTTTCCGACGCGAACAATTTCGCCATCGCGGCCTCGCGGCCAAACGGCCGACCGGCGTCGCGCAGCGCGGCGGCGCGCAGCGTCAGCGTCCAGGCCGCATCGATCCGCGTCGCCATATCGGCGAACATCCACTGGATCGCCTGAAACTCCGCGATCGGCTGGCCGAACTGGCGGCGTTCGAGCGCATAGGCGCGCGCCTCTTCCATCGCGCCACGCGCGATCCCGAGCGCAAAGCCGGCAATTCCGACCCGTCCGCCTTCAAGCACCTTGAGCGTCTGCCGATAGCCCATCCCCGGCTCGCCGATCAGATGGTCCGCCGGCACGCGCACGTTGTCGAAGACGACTTCGGCGGTGTCCGAGGAATGCAGTCCGAGCTTTTCGATCTTGCGGCCGTTGCCGAGGCCCATGGTTCCCCGCTCGACGATAAAGGCCGAGACGCCCGAGCGGCCGGCGGCCGCGTCCGTCACCGCCATCACGACGTAAACGTCGGCGGCCGAGCCGTTGGTGATGAACATCTTGGCGCCGTCAATCCGGTAGCTGTCGCCGTCGCGCACGGCGCGCGTTTTCATCGCGGCGGCGTCGGAACCGGAGTTGGGTTCGGTCAGGCACCAGGCGCCGAGCTTTTGCGCCGAAAGCATCGCGGGCAGATACGCCGCCCGCTGCGCGTCGGACGCGAACAGATTGATATGGCCCGAGGCGAGCGACATATGCGCGGCGCAGGCCAGTCCGACGCCGGCGTCGTAGCGGGAAATTCCCTCGACGACGAGCGTTTGCGCGAGCGTGTCGGCTCCGCCGCCGCCAAATTTCTCGGGAAACGCGACGCCCAGGAAACCCAGCGCGCCGATCCGCTCGATCACCGCGCGCGGGAAGACGCCGTCCCGGTCCCATCGCGCCGCATGCGGCTTGATCTCGCGTTCGCCGAATCCGGCGACCGTGTCGCGGATCTGGCGATGCTCCTCGTTCAGCTCGAAATCCATCGCGGCTCACTCACGCGGACGCACGTTCTCCCGCACCCACTTGACGATATCCTCGGTCGAGGCTCCGGGGGTGAAAACGGCCTTGACGCCGAGTTCCTTGAGCTTCGCGCAATCCTCGTCCGGGATGATGCCGCCGCCGAAGACGGCGACGTCGCCGGCTCCCCTTTCGGTGAGCAGCCGAATCACCTCGGGAAAGAGCGTCATATGCGCGCCGGAGAGAATACTCAGTCCGACCGCGTCGACGTCTTCCTGCGCGGCGGCCTCGGCGATCATTTCGGGCGTCTGATGCAGCCCGGTGTAAATCACTTCGAAGCCGCCGTCGCGCAGCGCGCGCGCGATAATCTTGGCCCCGCGGTCATGGCCGTCGAGGCCCGGCTTCGCCACCAATATGCGTAATCTTTTTTCCGCCACCTGCTAAATCCAGCCCGGGTCTTTGTATACGCCGAATTCGGCGCGATAGATATCGCTGATTTCGCCGACGGTCGCGTCGCGGCGCACCGCCTCGCAAATCGGCTCCATCAGATTTTCGCCGTTACGGCAGGCCTCGGCGACGCGCGCCAGCGCCTCCCGGACGGCGGTGGAATTGCGCTCGCGCTTCATCTTGCGCACGCGCTGAATCTGCCGCTCCTCAAGCTCACGATCGATCTTCAGCAGTTCGATCGGAATCTCCTCGGGAATCGAATACTTGTTCACGCCGACCACGGTCTTGATTCCCTGTTCGAGCTGGCGCTGGTAGAGGAAAGCGGCTTCGGCGATTTCGCGCTGCGGATAGCCGATATCGATCGCGCGGAGCATCCCGCCCATCTCGTCGATCTTGCGGATATACTCCATCGCGTCGGCTTCCATCCGATCGGTGAGCGCCTCAATCGCATAGCTGCCGCCGAGCGGGTCGATCGTGTTGATGACGCCGGTTTCCTCGGCGATGATCTGCTGGGTGCGCAGCGCCACCATCACCGCCTGTTCGGTCGGCAGGGCGAGCGTCTCGTCCATTGAGTTGGTATGCATCGACTGGACGCCGCCGAGCACGCC
>JAJXYM010000127.1 GCA_021780585.1 Deltaproteobacteria bacterium | reverse complement strand
CGTCGGCCGCGGCAAGAAGAATGCCGGCGTGGTCTATCTGGCATGGTCGAACGCCTCCTTCACGGTCCAGGACGCGCTTTCGACGACCGGGCTCTACGGACTTTCGGACGTGATGTTCGCGCAATCAACGAGCGGCGGCGCGAGCTGGTCATCGGCGATCCGGGTCAACAACAATCCCGAGGGCGGCAGATATCCTTTCACCGACCAGTTCGAGCCGGCGATAAACACCGAC
This sequence comes from Deltaproteobacteria bacterium, assembly GCA_021780585.1. Taxonomy (GTDB): domain Bacteria; phylum Desulfobacterota; class Binatia; order Binatales; family Binataceae; genus JADMIL01. The sequence continues at coordinate 3,344 of JAJXYM010000127.1, read as the reverse complement.
AAGACGGGCCGAATCGGCATTTGCTTTTACGATCGCCGCCGCGATCCCAACAATTTCCTGATCGATCGTTATTGCGCCTCGTCGACCAACGGCGGCAAGAGCTTTGCCAATATCAAGGTCACGCCGGTGAATTTTCCCGCCGTGGTTGGTCAGGACGCGATGGTCGCGCCGGATTATATGGGCGAATACGATACGGTCGCGATCGACGGGACCGGCGCCGCCGCCGGCTTTGTCGACAGCTACGCCAGCAACGCGTTCGGCAATCCGAACGTGCTGGCGCATCACTTTTAGCTCGTGCGGGCGGCGCGGCCGGACCCGCGCCGCCGCCGGCTATTGCGGCATCACCAGCACCTCCGACTGGCGCGTCTCGGGATCGAGCCGCAGCAGATAGGCGGGCAGTCCCGAACCGGCGACGTCGATCGCGGTATGGCCGTCGCAGCGGCATCGCGCCACCATCGCGTCGTTGATGCGGGCGAAACGGTCCAGGTTGAATCTCACCTCGGGAAGCCGGCGGTCGGCGACCGTCAGATGGAGACGGCCGGGCGCGACGCTGATCGCGCTCACCAGCGGGGCGCCGCCGACGGTCGCGTTTTTCATTACCCAGCGGGAGAAGGCCGCGTCGTTCATCGCGCGCATCCGCGGATAGCGCCGCGCGACCGCGGCGATCGCGGGCGTGATCCGGGCGCCTCTTCCGCGCGAGGCCCGGGCGAATTCGCGATCGGCGGCGCGGCGCAACTGACGCGACCATTGCGCGACCGCGGCCGGGTCGGCGCCGGGATAGCGCTGGTAGTCGATAATCGCGGCGTCGGCGCGCGTCAGATCGCGCGCCTTGAGCGCGCTCGCGACTTCCGCCGCGGCGGCCGCCCGCTGGCGTTGGTCGAGCGCGGCCACGATCGCTCCGCTGCGGCTCCCGGTGCTGCCGGCCGCCGCGCCACAGGTGAGCCGCTGGCGTGAGGCCGAGTAGGCCGGCGCGCCGATTCGGTATTCGGCGAGACAGAGACCGTCGGCGACCTCGCGCGTTTCGCTTCCAGAAAGATTCTGCGAACGGCTGGCCGCGACCAGACTCTGATGGGCCGCGGAGAAATCTCCGGCGGCGAGTTGTGCGCGCGCGGACGCAAGCTGCGCGTTGACGCATCCCGCGAGCCCGCACGCCGCGACGAGAGCCATAGCAACTTTATACGAACGGCCGCGTCCGAGCCGGCTGGTTGTAGCGGAAAGTGGATACCGCATCGTGATTAGCGCAAAGCGCCCTCCCTTTGCTTCAACGATGCCAGAGGCGGAGAGCGTCGCGCGAGCGGTCCACCACACAAAGCCAAAATTTGCCAACGTCTACGCGCCGATTCATGTCTGAACCCGCCTTGAGCGGAAACGTCATAACGCGCCGCGCGTTGCGAATGAAGCGCGTCATTTGCGCAACCGCGATGTCCCATCCTGAGGCGTTCGGCGGGCGGCGATGTCCGAACCCGGCGCCGCGCGGCGAAAGATCCCGAAAAAGCGCGCCGGATCGCGCATCTCCGCATATGGCATGGACTCTGCTCTAGGTTCGTGACGCGCGTGGCGGAAATGCTGAATGCGAGATTCGCGTTCGTATGAGTAATCACGCGGAAGCGATGGAGCGGCAAAAAATAGTCATTCACCGATTATTGACGGCCGCCAAATAGTCATTGATGCGGACGGGCGCGCGGCGCCGCGGATGCGAAAGCGAAGCCGGCGCGCAATTGGCGGCTTATTTCCAAAGCGGGGAAACCCAAGGAGGTCCATGCAATGAGACGGCTGATCAACCTGTACGTGAAGGTACGCGAGTTGCACAAGGGTCAGACGATGACGGAGTACGCGCTGATTCTGGCGGCGATCGCGGTGGTGGTTTTCGTCACCTACGAAACGATGGGCCAGGATATCAGCTCGATGGTGAGCAAGGTGGACTCCGCGCTGACCGGCTGAGGCGGGGGGATGAATGAGGCGGGCGCGCGCCGATGGCGGAGCTCCGGACGCTCCGCCATCGGCGGATTCCTCGCTCGCGAATTGAACGGCGCCTTGCGGAGGGCGCCGTCGGGATGCGGATGGACACGCGGCGAAGCGGCCGTCGCGGGAGCGTGATTTCGGCATGGCGGTATTGGGTTCGAGGATCTCCGAACGTCGCGACAGCTTGCGGGTCCATCTGGCGGGCGACGACGCGGATCGGCGTGCGGCGGCGATCGCCGCGCTGCGTGCGATCGAAGAGCCGCCGATCGCGTTGAGCGAGGGCGATTTCCAGGCGGGTCTCGACGGCGTCGCCGTGCCCGACGTCGCGCTGGCGCTGTTCGACGGCAATGAGGCCGCCCCGCTTGGCTATCTGCAGACCTGGGCGCAACGCCAGCCGCGGCCGCTGCTGATCGCGGCGCTGGAGGATCATTCGCCGGCGCTGATGCGCCGGGCGCTGCACGCCGGCGCCGACGAATTGCTGCTCGCGCCGCTGGAGCCGGCCGCCGTCACCCGCGTGCTGATGAAGCTGAGCGAGAACCGGCGGCGGCTCGCCCGCGGACGCCGCGGCGTGATCTATTCGCTCGCGAGCTTGAGCGGCGGCGTCGGCGTAACCACGCTGGCGGGGAATCTCGCGCTGGCGATGGCCTATGCGCTCGACAAGGTCGCGGCCATCGTCGATCTGGATTTGCAGAACGGCGGCCAGACCATCTTTTTGCATCTGGAGCCGGCGCAGACGATCGCCTCGCTGGTCGAATTCACGCGCAAGCTCGATTCCCTCAAACTCGAAGCCGCCCTCTGCAAGCATCCGTCGGGCGTCTATCTGTTGTCCGCTCCGCGCCGCTTCGAGGATAGCGAGCGGATTTCGGATATCACCGTCGGCGCGGTGCTCGAACTGATGACGCAATTGTTCGACTACGTAATCGTCGATTGCGGGCGGCGGGTCGACGAAAATGCGATCGCGGCGTGGGAGCGCTCCGAGGAAACGCTGTACGTGCTCGATCATGCGCTGACGGCGGCCGCCGCCGCGCGCCGCTTCAGCGAGCTGTACGCGCGTCTCGGATTGCGCGCGGCCGCGCCGCGCTACGTCCTGAACCGTTTCGAGGCGCAAAATCCGATCAGCGAGGCGGCGTTGTCGGCCGCGCTTGGCGCGCCGATCTTCGCCCGGATTCCGCGCGCCGACCGCGCGCTCGAGCGCCTGCAGTTGCGCACCCAGGATCTTTGGCAGGTCGCCCCCGGCGGTTCCCTGGCGCGATCGGTCGAGGAGCTCGCGCGGCGGCTCAACGCCAGCCGCGAACCGCTCGCCGAAAGCGGCGGCGGACTGATCGCACGCCTGCTGGGCGCGTTCGGCGCGCGCCGGGCGGGCGGGCGCGAACGCGACGCCG
>JAJXYM010000223.1 GCA_021780585.1 Deltaproteobacteria bacterium | reverse complement strand
AAATCAAATCATATCGCCGGCTGGTCGGCACACAAGAATCTCTTTCACGTCGAAGACGCATTGAAATTCAAATTCGACGATATAATTCATTAAAGCCAAGATTAACATTGTTACATTGAGTTTCGCGTGTCAAGGGAAAACACGATGCCAATTTTTGAGCATTTTTTGTTCAGACGACCAGAAATCATCAATCAATGGCGCGCATATGCAATGTTTTATCGTTATTTGCTTCAATTAAGCGTATAAATGAATTTAATGCGCCGTATTGATGAAATCGCCACGCTTATTCCGACGATTCGAAGGTGATCGTATCGCCCGGCCGCGTCTCCGCTCGCGCCGCCGCGCCCGCCTCCAGTTCCAGCGCCTGATAAGCGCCGAAAACCAGCGACGAAATCCGCCATGGCCGCAGCCCGTGATTGATGCGCATCACGCGGCCGGCGCGATCGATAAAGACGATGTCGATCGCGAAGCGCATGAAGAACATGTGCATCAGCATGAACGGCTCGAAACGGCCGCGCTGAAACAGCATCCCGTGGCCGGGTTCCAGACGGTCGCGCCCGAGCAGTCCGCGGCTCTTCCCGGCCACTCCTCCGGCGGATTCGAGGTGCGCGCAGAGAATCGTGCCGCGCGTACGATTAAACGCCCGCAGTACCGCGCCGGTCATTTTTATCTGGTGTGCTCCTGCGTGAATTTTGCCGCGAAAATCGTGACCGCCGGCGGCGCGATCGTCAAGCGGACCGATACGGGCCGGAGGCGCCCGGCGGCCGCGGGCGCCGGCGCGCGATGCGGGATATTGGGCGCGAACGCCGCAATGTATTAAAATTCACGTCAACCTATGGCGTACCTGCCGATATTCGTGGATGTGCGTGGCCGGAACTGCGTCGTGATTGGCGGCGGCGAAATCGCCGAGCGCAAGGTCCGCGCGCTGCTCGTGGCCGAAGCCGCCGTGACCGTCGTCAGTCCCGAACTGACCGCGGGTCTCGCGGCGCTGGCCGCCGATCGCGCGGTGAGCCATCGCGCGCGACCGTACCGGCACGGCGATCTGGCGGGAGCGTCGTTCGCGTTCGCGGCGACCGGCGACGCCGCGACGGCGGCGGCGGCAAGCCGTGAGGCCGCTGCGGCGGGTATTCTTATAAATGTCGCGGACGCGCCGGAGCTATGTTCGTTTATCGCGCCGGCGATCGTCCGGCGCGGCGCGCTGACCATCGCGATTTCGACCGGCGGCGCCAGTCCCGCGGCGGCCACGGCGATTCGCGAGCGTCTGGAGGAGGTCTTCGGCCCCGAATATGGTCCGTGGCTCGAACTGATGCGAGCGGCGCGAAAATGGCTGCGCGATCGCGCGACCGAATCCGCCGAGCGCGCCCGCCGCCTGGGCGCGCTGGCGCGCTCGGATTTGCGCGGCGCGATCGCCCGCGGCGATTGCGCCCGGGCGGAGGCGCTGTTGCGCGAATATCTCGGCGGCGGATTCGTCGAGCTCGGCCTGGATCGATTCGCGCTCGCTTATCAGTCGGCGGACGCGCCCCGCGCCGGCGCCGCGGACGGACGCTGAAATCAAAATGGCTATGCTATGGCTGATCCCGGCGCTGACCGCGTACGCGCTCGCCACGGCGGGATTCGTCGCCGGACGCGCGGGAACGGACGGATGGCTCGCCCGCGCGGCGGCGAAACTGCTTGCGGCGGGCGCGGCGCTGCAATCGATCGATTTGATCGCGCGCGGCCTGCAGGCCGGCAATATCCCGGTCACGAATTTTGCCCAATCGCTGATTTTTCTCGCCTGGCTGACCGCGCTCGCCGCGCTCTTCCTGATCGTGCGCTACCGGATGCCGGTGGTGGGCGCGTTCGCCGGACCGCTGGTCTTTATCGCGCTGGGGGCCGCGGTCGCGCTGATGCGTCCCGGGCGGATCCCGATGCCGGTCGCGCTCAATAGCGCGTGGCTGCCGATTCACGTCACGCTCGCGCTGCTCGGCTACGCCCTGTTCGTGATGGCCGCGGGAGTCAGCGTGGTCTATCTGGTTTACGAACGGCGGCTCAAGGCCAAACGTTCGCTAATCGGGGGCGACGAGCGCGGTCCGAGTCTGGAGAAGCTCGATCGTATCAATTATCAATTGTTGGGGATCGGCTTCCTGATGCTCAGCCTGGCGATCGTCACCGGCGCGATCTGGGCGGACGCGACCTGGGGCCACTACTGGTCATGGGAGCCGCGGGAAACCTGGTCGCTGGCGATCTGGATTCTCTACGCCGCCCTGCTCGAATCGCGCCTGACGGTAGGCTGGCGCGGGCGGCGGGCGGCGGCGCTGACGATTGCGGTCTTCACCGTGCTGGTCGGGTCGTTCCTGGGCGTGAGTCTGATCGCTCCGGGCAAGCATGGCGGGACTTTTGGCTAGGCCCATGAGCGAAACCGTCGTAATCCTCGGCGTCAACCATCGCACCGCGCCGGTGGCCGTGCGCGAACGGCTCGCGTATGCGGACGGCGACGCCGTCGCGGCGCTCGCGCGACTGCGCAGCGAAGCGCCGGCGCTGAGCGAAGTCGCCCTGCTGTCGACCTGCAACCGGGTGGAGATTATCGGCGTGGCGGCGGACGCCGATCGCGCATGGCTCGAGGCGGTCGAATTCCTCGCGCGCGATCGCGGCGTCGGCGCCGAAGCTTTCGCGCCCGCACTCTATCGCTATCGCGATCGCGACGCGGTGCGCCATCTGTTCCGCGTCGGCGCGAGCCTCGACTCGATGGTGGTGGGCGAACCGCAGATTCTCGGCCAGCTCAAGAACGCCTACGCGCAAGCGGCCGAGGCCAACGCCGCCGGCCTGGTGCTGCATCGCGCCTTCCACAAGGCGTTTTCGGTCGCGAAGCGGGTGCGCAAGGCGACGCTGATCGGCCATGGCTCGGTCTCCGTGGCCTCGGCCGCGGTCAATCTCGCCAACCGGATTTTCGACACGCTCAGCGACAAGACCGCGCTGCTGATGGGGGCCGGCGCGATGGCGGAGTTGACCGCGCGCAACCTCAAACGGCTCGGCGCGCAGTCGCTGATCGTCACCAGCCGCACCTTCGACCACGCCGTGGCGCTGGCGCGCGAGTTGGGCGGCACGGCGGCGCCATTCGACAATTTCCGGCCCTACCTCAAGCTCGCCGACGTCATTATCGGATCGCTCGCCGCGCCCAAGCCGGTAATCGGGCCGGAGGAATTCGAAGGCGTGATTCGCGAGCGGCGCTACCGCCCGGTGCTGCTGCTCGATCTCGGCGTGCCGCGCAATTTCGATCCGCGGCTGAATCAGCTTGAAAACGTCTACCTGTACGATATCGACGATTTGAGCGGTGTCGTCGCCGAATCGCGCGAGGAACGCGAGCGCGAGGCGGCGAAGGCCGAAACCATCGTCGAACTCGAAGTCGAGTCGTTCCTGCGCTGGCTCGGCGGACTCGAGCTGGTGCCCGCGATCAAGGATATCCGCTCCAGCGTCGAACAACTGCGCGACGTCGAACTCCTGCGCCATCGCGCCTGGCTGGCGACCCTCGGTCCCGCCGAACGCGAACGGATCGAGGCGCTGACCCGCGGCCTGGTCAACAAACTGCTTCATCGGATC
>JAJXYM010000166.1 GCA_021780585.1 Deltaproteobacteria bacterium | reverse complement strand
CCCCGCTCGGCCGCGAACAGACCCCGACCGATATCGGGCGCGCCGTGGCCTGGCTATGCTCCGATAAGGCGATCAACGTCACGGGTCAGGTGGTTGCGATCGACGGTGGAATCGTCCTCGGACGGCCGCCGCTGCGTCCGGCGGAGTGACCATGTCGCCGGGCGCCCTCGCAGCCCATTCGCGGCGGCGCCCGGCGAACCAAAAAAGAACGCTCGGAGCGCCCTGATTCGGGGCTGCTCCGAGCGTCTGTTCCGAAGCCGATACCGGCCCCGGCAAGTTCGCCGGTCGTCTATTGAACCTGGATCGACTTGACGTAGTTCACGAGCAGTTCGATCTTCTGGTTGACTTCCTGCTCGCTGAGCGGTTCCGCTCCCGTGCTGGCCTGCGAGCCGCGACGATACATGAAGGCGTAGCCCCAAATCGGCATCTCGCGCGTGCCATGGCTGGCCGCGGTCTTGGTGCCGGAAATGAAGTCGCGTACTTCCTTTTCGGGAAACACGCCGCCGTTTTTCTTCGACAGCAAGGTCAGGTTGGCCGGCTTCTTCTTGAGCGCCGGAGCCACCGGCCCGTCGCCAATCGCGTTCATCCCGTGGCATTGCGCGCAATACTGGCGGAACTCAAGTTTGCCCGACGTCGCGCGTCCTCCCGCGCTCATCGAGACGCTGCCCTGAGCCCTTGCCGCACTGGATGTGAAGCCCACGATCGCGCCGCCCAACACCAAAACGGCCGCCAAGTTCCAAAATCCAAGACGTTTAAGCGCCATTTCTCCTCCCCCGCAAGGTGAGTTTCTCGGCGGAATCGTTACCATTTTTGGACGATTCCGTCAAATCTGGTTGAATCCCGAAGCGGATCAATCCCGCTCCCTCCACGCGGCCCTCGCCCTGCTACGAATTTCCCCCCGATAGCGCACGCCGCGGCCAAGGCGCTACCATAAGCGAAATCAACCATGACTGTCGAGAAGGAAAGCAAGGCTTTCGCGATTATCGAGCGTTTGCGCCGCGCCGGCTTCGCCGCCTATCTCGCCGGCGGATGCGTCCGCGATCGCATTCTCGGCCTGCCCGCGAAGGATTACGATATCGCCACCGACGCGCGTCCCGAAGCCGTCCAGCGCCTGTTTGAACATACGATTCCCGTCGGCGCGCGCTTCGGCGTGATCCTGGTCGTGAGCGACGGCGACCAGTTCGAAGTCGCCACTTTCCGCGCCGAAGCCGGCTACGTCGATGGCCGGCGGCCCTCGGAGGTGCGTTTCGGCGCGATCGAGGAAGACGTTCAGCGGCGCGATTTCACGATCGGCGGGATGTATTTCGACCCGGAGTCGGGCCGCGTGATCGATCTGGTCGGCGGGATGCGCGATCTGCGCGCCGGAATTATCCGCGCGATCGGCAACGTCTACGAACGCTTCGACGAGGACCATCTGCGGATGCTCCGCGCGGTGCGTTTCGCCGCCCGCCTCGACTTCGCGATCGATCCCGCCACTTGGGCCGCGATCAAGCGCAGCGCCCCCGCCATCGCCCATATTTCCGCCGAGCGGATCGGCGAGGAAGTGGTCATGATCATGACCGAGGGCGGAGCCGGGCGCGGCCTCGACCTGCTGGTCGAAAGCGGACTCGCCGCGGTCGTGCTGCCCGAAGTCCTCGCGCTCCCCGGATGTCCCCAGCCCGCCAATTACCATCCCGAGGGCGACGTCTATCGCCATACCCGGCTGATGCTGGCGATGCTCCAGCGCGGCGCCGCGGAAACGCTCGCCTTCGGCGCCCTGCTGCATGATATCGCCAAGCCGCGCTGCTTCGTCGTCGACGCCAGCGGCAAGATGACCTACTACGGCCATACCGAGATCGGCGCGAAAATGGCGGCGGAACTGATGCGCCGGCTGCGCCGCTCGCGGTTCGTCCAGGATCGCGTCAGCTATCTCGTCCGCGACCATCTGCGGCTCGTGATGGCGCCGCGGATGCGTCCGGCGACGCTCAAGCGCATGATCACCGAGGACGGTTTCGACGAGCTGCTCGAACTGGCCTTTTACGACGCGCTCGCCTCCAGTTCCGATCTCGGCTTTTACCATCTGTGCCGGCGCGCGCTGGCCGCGCTCGGCGCCGAACCCGTGCGTCCGCCGCGGTTGCTCGGGGGCGACGATCTGATCGCGATGGGCTTCCGGCCGGGTCCCGAATTCAAGACCATCCTGCGCGAAATCGAGGACCTGCATCTCGACGGCGCGATCGCCACGCGCGATCAGGCGATCGCCTTCGTGCGCGAAAATTTCAAACCGGCCGCCGCCGCCGATCCCGGCTGACGCGCCGTGCTCGAAACCCGTGCCATCAGCCGCCGCTTCGGCCGCACGCTCGCGCTCGACCGTGTCGCTTTCCGCGCCCGCCCCGGCGAAATCCATGCTCTGATCGGCGAGAACGGGGCCGGCAAAAGCACGCTGATCAACATTATTTCGGGCCGGCTCAAACCCGACGCGGGCGAGCTCCTGCTCGACGGCGCGCGGCTTGACGCCGGCGCCTCCGCGCGCCGCGGGAGAGCCGCGCGGATCGCCGCCGTCTACCAGAGCCCGATGCTGTTCGAGCGGATGTCGTGGGAGGAAAATCTGGCGCTGGGCGGTTTCGCTTCCGGCGCGTCCCCGCGCGCGCTCGACGCCGTCGCCGCGCGGGCGCGGGCGATCGCCGCCGCCGCCGGCTTCGCGCTGCCGCCGCCGCGCGCGATCGTCGCCGACCGCTCGGTGGCCGACCGCGTCCGGCTCGAAATCGTCCGCGCGCTCAGCTTCGATCCGCGCGTGTTGATCCTCGACGAGCCGACCAGCCTGCTCGCGCCCGCCGAACTCGAAATTTTCCTCGCCGCGATGCGCCGCCTGCGCGCCGCCGGCCGCATCGTCGTGATCGTCACCCACAAGCTGGGCGAGGCGCTGGCGGTCGCGGACCGGATCACCGTGATGCGCAACGGGCGCGCGATCGCCGAACGCGACGCCGCCGGGACCAGCGAGAACGAGCTGGCCCGCCTGATGATCGGCGCGTTGCCGGCCGCCGCCACTCACCCGGCGTCGGCGCGCGTGGCCGCTGCGTCCGCCGCCTCCGCGCTCACGCTCGAACGCGCCACCGTCGCGCGCGCCGGCCGGGTTCTGCTCGACGAAATCTCGCTCACGCTGCGGCCGGGCGAAATCGCGGGCGTCGCCGGGGTCGACGGCAACGGCCAGAGCGAACTGGTGGAGCTGCTGGCGGGGCTATGCCCGCTCGCCGCGGGCCGCGTGAGCCCGGCCCCCGGAGCCGACGGCGGCGCCCTCGCCGTGATTCCGCAGCATCGCGACCGCGACGGTCTGGTGCTCGAAATGTCGCTGTGGGAGAACCTGTTGCTGGCCGCGCCGCTGCGGGCGCGCTTCGTGCGCGGCGGACTGATCGGCGGACGTGCGGCGCGGGCTTTTTGCGCGGACCTGCTGAAGCGCTTCGCGATTCGCGCTCCCGACGGTCCCGGCGGCTCCGCCAGCGCGCTTTCGGGCGGAAACCGCCAGCGTCTCGCCGTCGCCCGCGCGCTCGCCGCCGCGCCGCGCGTGATCGTCGCGCACGATATCTGCCGCGGGCTCGATCTCGG
>JAJXYM010000347.1 GCA_021780585.1 Deltaproteobacteria bacterium | reverse complement strand
TCCCGGCTTCGGTTCGAGCGCCGGATCGATTTGGGGAGTGACGCCCGCCGCGGACCCGTTGGCCCGCGCAAAGAGCGCCGCATCTCCGTCAAGAAATATCAACTTCCAGGCCCGGTCTCTATTCATCAGCGGGAACGGCGGCGTTTCCGGCGCTATCATGACGAAATCATGCGGCCAGCCGTCGATTACCTTTTGGGCGCCGGGTAGAGCAAAACGAAAAGCGAGATATTGATTGATCAGCGCGTATGAATAGACCGTGTCGTAGCGCCCGTCGATAAATACTTTCGATCCGGGCTCCATATGCCAAATCAAATATTCGCCCCAGCCGAAATCATTCAGTATATTGCCCCGCAACGAGTGGCGGCGCATGAAACCGACCGCGCCCGCCGGATACGGGATGTCCATCGGGATGCGGTCCGAGAGAATTCCCGCGTACCAGGCGAGCGCAAGCGCCGCCGCGCCGGCGATCCATGGATTGACTCCCGAGCGCGCGGGCTCGTCCGCTCCCCCGCGACCGGCGAGCGACGCGGCGTGACCGGCCAGCGGCGCGGCGCACGCGATCACCGCGAGCGGCAGATTGCGCACGGCGACGAACGCCGCGACGGACATGATCGCGGCGATCACGGCCAATGGAAAATCGCCCGCGCGCGGCGTCATCGCGAAGGCGATCGCCGTCGCCGCGATCAGGCCGATGGCGCAGAGAAAATAGACCACGCCGGCGTGATTCGCCCGCCATTGCTCCATTATCGCGAACGCCAGCGGATGCCAGTCGTTGACCGCGCGCCGCGTCGCCGGATTGCGCAGCGCGCGAAGCACCGTACGCCAGATCCCGACGCCATAGGGATTGGCGAGAGTCGCCGCAAGCGCCGCGAGCGCCAGGCCGCCAAGCCGCTGGCCCCGGCCCAGGCCGGCGCCATCGCGCAGATCGACGATCGCGACCGCGCCGGCATAGGCGGCCAGCGTTACGCAGCCGATTATGAAGCCGCCGTGCAGATTCGCCCACAGCGCCATCAGCGGAACCGTGACCCATAGCGGCGCGCGGCCGCGGCGCAGATGGCGTCCCAGCAGGGCAAGCATCGCGGCGAAAAAGGCGAATGTGTATAGTTGCGGCCTAAACTCCATCTGCGGCGTCAGCGCGACCGCCGCGATCGTCAGGATGTTGAATTGATATGCGGGCGGAGCGCCGGTTTCGGCAAGCCCGGCGGCGAGGAAGATTATGGTCGCCGCGACGCATAGCAACTTCCAGATTTTCAGTCCGACGACGCCCAGATGATCATAGGCGAACGCCATTATCACTTCGGTTAGCCATTCATGATTTCGCCACGGGGCGCCGGCGGCGGTGTAGGAATAGCTATCGACCGGCGCCAGACGACCGCTGGCGAGCGCGGCCTGGCCGAAGCGCAGATGGCCCCACAGGTCGGGATCGGCGCGCTGGCCGCCGTCGGCGATCACGATGAGGATCAGCAGGAGCAGCGGCGAATAGCGGAACAGGCCAAGCCGCGCCGGCGCGGATTTTCCGCGCATGGCGGGTTCGCTATCCACGGCGCGCGCGGCTCGCGCCGCGACGCGGTCCGATGTCGCGTTCATCGCGGACGCTCCGCGCCGGGCGCGGCGCCGCGCTGGTCCACGAAAGACAATTGCAATCCCGATCCGCTCATTCCAAAACCGACGCCCAAGACCAACCGCACGCCGCCCGAATGGCGGCGGAATTCGCGCCGCGGCCGGCGCGCTCAGCGCAGCGCGGAAAAGCAGATCGTTTCGTTCTTGGTGCGGACCTTGCCGTCGGGCGCGATATAGGCGCGCGCGCCGTCGGTAACCGCCGCGATTATCCGCTCGCGGCGCTCGGCGCTTTCGCGCTCGAGCAGCGACCGGAACTGCGCGGAAACGTCCATGCGCATCCGCGTGAAGTCCTCGGGCGAGTCGAAGACGAACTCGACGATCAGGCGTTCGACGGCAATTTCGCGAAAGCCGGCGGCGGCCAGCGCGCCGCGCAGGACCGATTCGTCGGCGAGCCGCAGGGGCCCCAGCGCGTCGGGCGGAGGGGGCGGCAATTCGGCGATTTTGCGCACCGCTTCGGCGCCGATCGCAATCATCGGCACCCGATCGGGCGTCGCCCAGACGGCGGTGGCGAAGCGGCCGCCCGGCTTGAGCCGCGCGTGGACGCCACGCACGGCGGCGGCGACGTCGGGCATGAACATCAGGCCCCAGCGGCAGACGATCGCGTCGAAGTCGCGTTCGGGAATCGTCAGGCTTTCGCCGTCGGTCTGGCGAAATTCGACGTTGGCGACGCCGGCCGCGGCGGCCCGCTCGCGCGCAATCACGAGCATCCCGGGCGATTGATCGGTGGCTATCACGAAGCCGCCGGGCGCGGCCCGGCGCGCCGCCGTAAGCGCCGGCTCGCCGTTGCCGGTGGCGATATCAAGGACGCGCATGCCCGGACGCACCCCCGCCAGTTCCACCAGCCGTTCGCTGACGTGACTGGCGCACTGCTCGAACACGGGCCACCATTTTTTCCATCCAGCCGCGGCGGCGTCCCAATCGCGCCGCTGTTCTTCCTTGAGCCGTTCCGGACTGATCGCTTTTTCCGCCATCGGTCGAATCTCTCCAGCGAGGATAATCGCAAGCTACCGTTCTCGTACCACGACCCCGCGCACGCGCGCCACGATCCGCGGATAGCGCGCGCGCATCGCGGCGACGGTCGCGGGCGCGGCTCCCTGTTCGCCGACGATCGCGACGCGCGCGCCCTCCGCTATCGCGGGCGGCGCCGCAAGCACGCGCGCGCCCCCGGGACGATCGCGCAGATAGTAGCGCACGACGTTGGCGGCGTAGCCGGGCGCGACCACGATCGCGCCGTCCGCGCCAGTCCGCGCCAGCGCCGTTTCGGCGGCTTCGCGCCATTGCGCGTCATGCGGTTTACGCGACCATGCCGCGACATGGCCGAGCGCAAGGCCGACCGCCAGCGCGATCGCGGCGGCGCGCGCGAACGGCCGCGGAATCGCCACGATCCCGAGCGCGGCGAGGATCAGGAACGGGACGAAGACCGTCACGAGGTAGCGCTCGACGAACAACGGACGCATCGCATACGACGCCGCGAGCGCGGCGATCGGCGGCGCCCACATCCAGAGCAACGCGAACAGCGTCCGCTCGCGTCCGCGCCGCCATCCGTGGACGACGCCCCATCCGGCCAGCGCCGCATAGAGCGGAAAAGCGAACGTGCCGGTCGCCTTGTTGAACAGAGCGAACGGCGCCCACCACGCCGGGCGCGAAATCCAGCCGATCGCGCCGATTTCCTCGGCATGCGCGGCCGCGCCGACCACGGCGGGAGCAAGCGGCGCGAGCAGCGCGGCGCCGGCGGCGATCGCGATCAAATTGAATAGCGCGCGGCGCGCCGGCGCCTTCGCGACACCCCATTCGCGCCGATCGCGAATCATTACATATGCGAGCCACAGCGCCATCGCGCCCAGCGCCGCCAGCGCCGTCAAATGGGCGGCGAGGGCGAGCGCCGCAAAGATCGCGACGCCGGCGTAGTTTGCCGCGCCGCCGCGATTCATCGCGCGCATCAGGCAGACGGCCATCGCCAGCAACGCCGCGATCTCCAGCGGATACATCCGCGCCTCGCGCGCATACTTGACCGTCACGAGGTTGACGGCGAACAGCGCGGCGGCGAGCGCGGCGGCCAAATCGCGATCGGCGTCCGCGAACGCGCCGGCGGATTCGTTATCGGCGGTCGGCGCGAGCAGTTCGCGCGTGAACGCGAACATCAGGAGGATTGCGATCACGCCCGCCGTCGCCGACAGCGCGCGCATCGCGCAAAGTCCGTCGCCAAACGCCCGCATCCAGAGATGGAGCGTCACGTCGTGGAGGCCGGCTTTGCCCGGATTGAGGGCGACCTGCGCATGCAGCACGGCGCCGAGCGAGGGCGCGGCGGCGGCGGCCCATGAGGCGCCCTCGTCAGCCGACATCTCCAGCGCGTCGAGCCGGTAAAAGCGCAGGATCGCGCCGGCGCCGAGCGCGAGCGCCAGCAGCGCCAGCGCCCGTCCACGCCTCATCGACGCGACCGCGGCGGCATCGCGGTCGCGTCGCTATTGCGCCGCGGCGGCGGTGTCATGCGCGATTTCGATCGCGTTGTTAAGCACGGCGCCCTTGGCCGTATGCGTCGTCGGATCCTCGCTGAAGCTGGCCGAATTCACCGTTCCCGCCCAGGCGAAACGCTGGTCCTGCGAATTGGCCCGCGACGGCGTGCCGTAGCGATCATTGAATTCGTCGAGCAGGGCGCGACTGTCGCGCTGGTCGGCGGTTTTGAGAATCGCGACGAAGAACTGGTCTTTGTAAAAGCCGTAAATCACCTGGGAGAGCCGCGCTTTGCCGAACCTCAGGCGGTCGCCGGCGCGCCCGTAGAATTTCAGATCGCCGTCGCGTTCCAGAAGCTTCATTCCGGCGGGGGGCGCGGCTCCAAAAGCGACCTGGCGAAATTCGTTGACTTGATCAATTGGCGCCGCCGCCGCGGCGCGGACCCGCGCCGGGGCGCAAATCGCCGTCGCCAGCACCAGCCCCGCCCATAGCGACAGCCCGATCCGCGCCATCACGCGGACGCCGGCGGTCGCGGCGGAAAATCCGCGCGGACAATCTGAACGTTTCATCACGCGATTCTCAAAGTCCTTTTTTCAGTTTCGGCGCGGCGCGAAAGCCCACCGTGCGCGCCGCCGGAATCGTCATCGCCGCATTGGTGCGCGGATTAAAGCCGGCGCGCGCCTTATGGCGGCGCACGGAAAATGTGCCGAAGCCCGGCATCGCGAAGCGCTTGTCGCGCCGAATCGCGCGGGCGATCTGCTCGAAGGTCAGTTCAAGCATCAGCGCAACGGTCTTTTTCCGCTGGCGGGTCGAACGCGCGACCGCGTCGATCAGCTCGGCTTTGGTCATCGTCACCTCCGCGTCGCGAAGTCGGATCGCGCGCGCCGCGCCGGACGCTTCAGCGCGCTTCGCCGGTCGCCTCGAGCGCGCGCCATACCAGGCCCCAGCGCACCCCCTGATCGCTCACGATTACCTCGGTCAGCCCGAAATGGGCCATCACCCGTTCCAGGATCGCGGCGCCGGCGAAAATCACGTCGGCGCGGCCGGGGTCGAGGCCGGGCAGCTTGCGCCGCTCCTCGAGCGGCGCGGCGCCAAACCGCGCGATCGCCTCGAGCACCTGCGCGCGCCGCAAACGGTAGCCGTGAACGACCGTGGAGTCGTAGTGCTTGAGGCCGAGCGCGACGGCGCAAACCGTCGTCACCGTGCCGGCGATCCCGACCATCACCGCCGGCGCGAAATCCCATCCCAGCGCCTGCAGCGACTCGTCGCAGGCGAGCCGCAAGTCGGCGGCTTCGCGGGTGGTCGGCGGATCGTGCCGCACGATTCGTTCGGTAAGCCGCACCGAGCCCAATTGCAGGCTGGTCAGCATTGGGTCGCGGCCCGACTCCGAGCGAATCAACTCGGTGGAACCGCCGCCGATATCGACCACCAGCGCCTTGGCCGCCGGATCGAGCTTGAGCCCGCGGCAGGCCGCGAGCCACGAGAGCCGCGCTTCGGTTTCGCCGGTGACGATTTCGAGCGTGACGCCGGTGCGTTGCTTGACCCGCGCGATAAATTCCTCGCCGTCGCGCGCGTCGCGCAACGCCGCGGTGGCGACGGCCAGAATCCGTTCGGCGCCAAGCTCGCGCGCGCGGCTGACAAATTCGCTGATCGTGTCCAGCGTGCGCGCCGCCGCTTCAGGCTCGAGCGCGCCGGCCGCGTCCACGCCGCGGCCGAGCCGGGTGATCCGGCTGAGCTCGGTGATTTTGGTCACGCTTGCGGGCGCGACCGCCTCCACCACCAGCATCAGCACCGTATTGCTGCCAACGTCCAACGCGCCGAGCTTCACGCCGTCACCACCTCATTCCCGCGCGTTGCCACGTCACGCGAACGCGACGCGCGCCGCATCCGCGCCGTCCGGTTCGATCCGTTCGCGCGCGATCCAGTCGTCGCACGCGGCCAGCGCCCGTTCGCCGAGCGCGGTTTTCTTCGCCCGGCCGCGCATCCGGCCCGCCAGTTCGGGCATCAGGCCGAAGTTGGCGTTCATTGGCTGGAAGTCGCGCCGCGCCGGATCTGTGATATAGGCGACGAGCGAGCCGAGCGCGCTTTCACGCGGCGGCGCAGTCGGTTCGGCGCCATCGCACAGCCGCGCCAGATTGATCGCCGCAAGCATCCCGGCCGCCGCCGATTCCACATACCCTTCGACGCCAATCATCTGTCCGGCCATGAACAGATCGTCGCGGCCGCGCAATTGCAGAGTCGGTCTCAGCAGGCGCGGCGAATCTATAAACGTGTTTCGATGGAGCGAGCCGAGCCGCACGAATTCCGCCCGTTCCAGCCCCGGGATCATCCGCAGAACGCGCCGCTGCTCCGGATAAGTCATCTTGGTCTGGAAGCCGACTATATTATAAAGCCGCGCCTCGCGATCGTCCTGACGCAATTGCACGACGGCGAACGGCCGCCGTCCATCGCGCGGATCGATTAGTCCGACCGGCTTCATCGGTCCGAACGCGAGCGTCATTGGACCACGCCGCGCCATCTCCTCGATCGGCATGCAGCCTTCGAAGTAGACCGGCTTTTCGAACGGATGGACCGCGACTTTTTCCGCCGCCGTCACGGCTTCGATAAAGGCGTGATAGCGCGCTTCGTCGAGCGGACAGTTGATATAGTCGTCGCCGCCGTTGCCCCATCGCGAGGCTCGGAAAGCGATCGTCATATCGACCGATTCCGCCGTCACGATCGGCGCGATCGCGTCGTAAAAGTAGAGATTGCGCGCGCCGATCAGGCGGTTCAGCCCGGCGCCCAGCGCGGCGCTGGTAAGCGGTCCGCTCGCGATTATCGCCGGTCCCTCGGGAATCGTCCGCGCCTCTTCGCGCACGACCTCGACCAGCGGATGGCGCTCCAGCGCCGCGGTGACGGTCCGCGCGAAGTCGTCGCGGTCGACCGCGAGCGCGGCCCCGGCCGGCACGCGCGTGCGATCCGCCGCCGCCAGAATCAGCGAGCCGAGCCGCCGCAACTCCTCCTTGAGCACTCCCACCGCCGTTTCCAGCGAGGCGTTGCGCAGCGAATTCGAGCATACCAGCTCCGCGAAAAACGCCGTGCGATGGGCCTCGGTGGTCGCCCCCGGACGCATCTCGACCAGCCGCACGGGGATGCCCCGACGCGCCAGTTGCCACGCCGCCTCGCTGCCCGCAAGGCCGGCTCCAATCACGGTGACGATCGATTTAGTCATGCGCGCGACAAACCGCGGCGACCGCGCCCCGGCGTCAGGATGAAATCGTGCCGGGTTTGCGCCCCGCTGTAAACCGCGCCGACCCCGCGCGCGCCTGATGCGATTTCCTCGACGCTGACGGCCGCGCGATTGCCGCCACTCGTTCGCGGACGGAATCGTTCGGACGAAAGACCGCCTGGGGCCGATCGTACCCACCCGCGCGATCCGAAGGCGTTCCAGGTGGGTCATTGGAATCCCAGCCTGGTGCGGCGGCGCCCCGATCAAGCGCATTCAAAGCAATCAGCGCGATAACTCTATAAGGTTCGCGTTTCCTATCCCTTCATTCGAACGCCGACGCCGCGTACCTACTTTTTGTAGGCGCTGTCGCAGATCGGGCAACTAATCGTTTCATGGCTGCGACCGTTACCTTTTTTTAGCTTTACCGTCGGACACAATTTCGCGGCCGAATCCGCTCGATCTCTCGCTATTTCAGCTTTTGCCATTCATTGATGGCACTTATCTTGCTTGATCGTATCGTGAGAGAAAATTCCGCCACATACTGACTTTTGGTTATAGAATGATGGTTATCACGCCACATCCCAACGATTTCGCAACCCCGGACGCACTGAAGACGACCCGGAGCCATCCGCGCCGATTCGATCGGGAACATCCCCGCGCACCGGTGCGGAATTCGCTCTGGCGCGGATTCCGCCGCGGTCAGGCGATGGTCGAAACGTCGTACCTGATTTTGACCGCCGTCTTCATCCTGGTCGCGCTGATTCAGGGCGCCATTCTCTGGAGCCGTTCGATGGCGGTCGTCGATCTGGCGTACCAGGGCGCCCGCTACGCCGCGGTCAATCCCTCGTACGACTCGAACACGGTGATCGCGTACATGCTGCAGATCGCCGCGCCCGAGATTAGTCAGAATAGCGGCAACCAGCTTTCGATCACGATTTCCGATTCGGGCACGCCACGGGCGGCCGGCACGCCGATCACGGTCACCGTCGTCTATACGCTCCCGACGCCGTTGGCGTTCGGATTCCCCGGCCGGCTCAACGGCAGCAACACCACGATGAGCGAATAGGCGCGCTCAGCGCCCCAATCCACCTGGAGGACCCTGCGTCATGAACCTCTTCACAACGGCCTTGATCCTGTCACTCGGACTGCTTCTGTTGATGGGCGGCGGCCGCGATCGTCGCAACAGCCGCAAACGCCTGACCTGGCGAATGATGCCGCCGGAGCGCCGCCGCACCTTGCTCGGACTGGCCGAGCCGCCGCGCGACGTTGAACACGCGCCGGCGGTGCGGCGGATGTTCCGTCAGCCGCGATGGAATCCGCGCGAATGCGAAATCGCGCTTCGCGCCGGCGACGAGGCCGTCCGCCTGGGCGAACGGCAACCAGCGGCGGACGGCGCTGGTCGCCGTTTATCCGCGGCTCAGGAATAAGCGCGATCTCCACTGGCGGCGTTCCGCCGCCACGCCATCCTCGCTAACAGGAGTAGTGCCATGAAATCACGCCATCCGACGCTCAGCCGCTTGCTCCGAATCCGGTCCGGCGGACAAACCATGCTGACCATCGTCATTGCGCTGCCGGTGATTATCGGCTCGATGGCGCTGGTCTTCGACGTAGGCAATCTGTACTGGAACAAGATCCGGATGCAGACGGCGACCGATAGCGCCGTGCTGTCCGGCGCGGAATACCTGCCCAACTATCAGAGCCAGGCGATTTCCGTCGCAACTTCGTACGCCGAGCAAAACGGCATCGCGGCCAGCGAAATCGTCTCGGTCACGGTCTCGCCCGACGACAAGGAGATCATCCTCACCGCCGCTCGCACGCTGCCCTGTTATTTTTGCGCGGTCCTGGGCGAAAGCACGGCGCACGCGCAGTCTTCGCCCTCGGGCACGGCGGCGGCCGGCTCGGTCACGACGATCTCCGCCTCCGGCATCGTGCCCATCAGATCGGCCAGCGGGGTCGTGCCAATCGGCATCGATTACCGCACCACGCTGACCTTCGGCCAGGAGGTGGCGCTCAAGCAAGGCCAGCTTGGTCCGGGCAACTGGGGACCGCTGGCGCTCGGTTCCACCGGCGCGGATGCCTATCGCGCCAATATCGAAACCGGGTATTCGGGCGTACTCACCGCCGGCACGGATTGGCTCCAGACGGAGCCCGGCAATATTGTCGGACCCACCCAGGACGCCTTCAACTACCGCATCAATCTCGGCGCGGACACGGATCCCGGCGGGACCTTCGCCGCCCATTCGCTGAGCGACCAGCGCGTGATGCTGGTGCCGCTGGTGGATTTCAGCAACGTCAACGGCAGTTCCGAGGTCCCGCTCAAGGGCTTCGCCATGCTGTGGATCGTATCGATCGACGGCCAGGGAACGATCGATTGCTATTTCATCCAGCAGTCGGTTCCCAATGCGATCGCCGACAGCAGCGGCGCCGCGACCGGCGCGACCACCGCGGTCCTGCTCAAATAGCCGTCGCGCGCGCGGCGCCGATCAGGCCCCCACGAAGCCTGATCGGCGCCATTTCGACGCCCAAAAGGGGGGGATCGGTCGTCATCCGTCGAAAGCAGGCCTAAACTGTGGGAATTACTGGTCCGAAGCGTTTCCTTGCGACATACCGCCCATCCTTCGTCCGCCGCCTTGGCGATCGGCATGGCAAAGTAACCGTCCACGCCGATTGGACTCGCAAACGCCGTTGATCGTTCGCGCCTGACGCAAAAACGAGCAAGTTGCGCCGGCCGACTTGTTGGCGCACGCGGCAATCCGCTCCCGCCTGATTGTGCGCTGATGCCAACTGACGCCAATCAAATGCCGCGTAGCGGTCTGCCCATGCGCTGGCAATGCAAGCATCATCAACGCGAGAAGCGCAAAAACGCCTGGAATCGCGATTTTCAACGTCAACTCCTTTTTTCTCTCGCTATGCGGGAACAACCGCGGCGCGGGGATTTCAGAGCGACCGCCGCCGCATCTCACGCAGGCGTAGCGGGCCGGGCGCATCGCCGGACGACTTTCCCGCTTAAGAGATAGCCTCCGTCAAAGATCAAGACGGGGAACGGCCCGATCGGTTACGGGCGTCCCGGCTTGCGCGGCGCGCGGCGGCCCTCAAGCGCGCCAGCGTCAGCTCCAGAGCTGATCGATCAGCGCGGTGTCGAGATAGGCGGTCCCTTCCCGCACCTTGCCATTCTCGAAGCGCATCACCCAGCAATACGTCTGATGATAAATCGCGCCGTTTTTGCCCGACGCGCGCCCGTCCCATTGCAGCGCGACCTTGTCGCCCTCGGCGATAATGTCGCGCACGGTCGGCACGATCGGCCCGGCGAGCTTCGCCGTGAGCGGCTTGACGGCGCCCTCGACGAAGGCCGCGCGGCTCGCGTAGGTGCGCGAAACCGGGGTGCTGCCGATCACGGTCCAGCGCACGTCGTCGGCCAGCAGATTGAAGAAGGCGTCGCCGGCGCCGCGCGCCCATGCCGCGAACGCCTCGGCCACCAGTTTTTTATTGTCCGCCGCGCCCATTGTCATTCCTCCGTAAACCGCCATTCAAATGAGATTTCGAGTTGGTATCGGCCGCTGCTAGTGGCTATTGACCGCGGTCCATTTTGCGCATCGCCTGTTCGACTCCGGGCAGCCGTTTCGGCCGCGCCTCCCCGCCCTGATCGATCTTGTTGTACGCCGGCATCCGGCCGAGAAAATGATGCGAATGGGCGTTGCGCACCGCGGTCCGGAAACCCATCGCGTCCTGCGCCTGATTCACCGCGAATTTCGCCATCCGAAGCTGGAATTCGTCGCTCTCCGCGATTCGCGCCGCCAGCGCCATGGTCTCGCGTTCGAGCTCGGCGCGCGGTACGACCATATTCACCAGGCCGAGCCGTTCGGCCTCGCGCGCGTCGATAAAGCGGCTCTGAAAGAGGATTTCTTTCGCCTTGCGCGGCCCGAGATCCCACGGCGCCGAAAAATACTGCGTCAGCGACGGGAGGAACATCGCGTCCTCCGCCGCGACGATCAGATCCATCGCGGAGGCGAACATATAGCCGCCGAAGATGCAGTAGCCCTGCACCTGCGCGATCGTCGCCTTGGGCAAATCCCGCCAGCGCAGCGTGTTGTCGAGAAACACCTCCCACGATTTCCAGTGGCGATTCGCCAGTCCGCGCACGTTGATATAGCTGGCCGGATCGTCGCGCTCCTCGGGCGTGCCGAGATCGTGGCCCGACGAGAAATGTTCGCCCGCGCCGGCCAGAATCACGACCCGCACCTCGCGATCCTCGGCCGCGGCGGCGAAGGCGCGATCCAGCTCCTTGAGCAGCGTGGTCGATTGCGCGTTGCGGTACTTCGGCCGGTTGAGCGTGATTTTCGCCACCCGGTCATGCTGTTCGTAGATCAGGGTCGTATAGGCCATCGCGTTCCTCCGCTCGCATGCGGCGGCGTGGCGCCGCCATTTCGATCGCCGTCCGGGATCAGGGCGATTCTCGCGCCGATCGGCGCGCCGCGACAAGCGCCGGCGAACCGTTCGCAAAGATTCGTCCCGGGCCCGCGCCGCGTGCTATCCAGAAGCGCAAGAACCACGCCCGCGCCGCGCGCTGGCATGCGAGGTGCTTCGATGCCGCCCGTCAAATTCGCAACCGCCGGAACTATCGCGACCGTGACGATCGACCGGCCCGAAGTCCGCAACGCCGTCGATCGCGCAACCGCCGCGGCGCTCGCGGCCGCGTTTCGCCGCTTCGACTCCGATCCGCGTCTCAACGTCGCGATTCTGACCGGCGCCAACGGCGCGTTCTGCGCCGGCGCCGACCTCAAGGCGGTCGCGACCGAGCGCGGCAATCTGGTCACGCCTGACGGCGACGGTCCGCTCGGATGCACCCGGATGCTGCTTGGCAAGCCGGTGGTCGCCGCCGTCGAGGGCCATGCGGTGGCCGGCGGACTCGAGCTCGCCCTGTGGTGCGATCTGCGCGTGGCCGCGCGCGACGCGGTCTTCGGCGTCTATTGCCGGCGCTTTGGCGTGCCGCTGGTGGACGGCGGCACGGTCCGGCTGCCGCGGCTGATTGGGATGAGCCACGCGCTCGATATGATCCTGACCGGACGCGGAGTCGGCGCCGAAGAGGCCTTCCGGATGGGCCTGGTTAATCGGCTGGTCGAGCCGGGCGCGGCGCTCGCGGCGGCACGGGAATTAGCCGAACAAATCGCGGCCTTCCCGCAGCGATGCCTGCGCTCGGACCGGCTCTCCGCCTATGAGCAGGAGCCGCTCGGGATCGCCGCCGCGATCGCCAACGAATATCGTCACGGCATCGCCACGATTCGTTCGGGCGAGACGGTCGCGGGGGCGCGCCGGTTCGCCTCCGGCGTCGGTCGCCATGGCCGTTTCGAAAGTTGAGCCGGACGCGCCGCCGCCATAACGTCGCCAACGCGGTGCGCGGCCGAAGCGCGGGGCATAACGCCGCCGCGCGCGCATCCGCCCGTCGTCACAGACGGCCGAGCACCCAGACCACGCGACCCAGCAGACTCAGTTGATCGGGCCGGACCGTCGCCGGCTCGTAGGCGGGATTATCGCCGCGCATCAGGAGCGTGCCGTCGGGCTTGCGCTGAATCCGCTTGATCGCGAGATCGGCGCCGGCGCGCACGACATAGACGCCGTCGTAACGGAACTGGTTTTCGCGCAAATCGACCAGCGCAAGGTCGCCTTCGTCGATCGTCGGCGCCATCGCGTCGCCCACCGCCTCGACCACCGCGATCGTCCGCGGGTCGGCCCCGAGCGCGCGCTGCAGCCAGTCGTTTCTGAAGCGCACATAATCGACAATCTGCGGACTCGGCGCCGGCGTCCGGGCGTCAGCCGCACGCAGCGCGTGATGGGGCGGCGCGCTTAACTCGGGCGACTCGCCGGCCGCCGCGTCGGCCTTGATTCGGCCGGAGGCGCCGCGGCCGGTCGCGAGCCATTCGACCGAAAC
The DNA here is from genome assembly GCA_021780585.1 of Deltaproteobacteria bacterium. Lineage (GTDB taxonomy): Bacteria > Desulfobacterota > Binatia > Binatales > Binataceae > JADMIL01. The sequence goes on along the minus strand of JAJXYM010000347.1, from coordinate 1,384 downwards.
CCCCGCGGCCTTGGCCAGATTGACCAGGCTCATCATGCTGGGCTGACCGCGGCCGGAGACCCATTTGTAGATAGCGTTGTCCGAAACGCCCACGGCGCGGGCCAGGTCGGCGACCGAGCCGAACTGCTGCATGATCAGTCGGAGTCTTCGGCGAAATTCTTCATCTACTACAGTAGTTGACATTATTCTCCCACTGTGGGATATAAGTGCCGAACGCGATGCGCCTAAAGTGGGCGTAACCGTACCTTGAATCGGCTGACCTCGTCTCAAGTGCAAATATTCGGCATACCGATTCTCCAGTGGTTGGATTCCTCCATGAGCGCGCCAGTGTCAAGCCGAACGCCGCTATGGAGCGAGTCAGACCGATCCCGGCCGGCGGCGCTGGCCGCGCGATTCCCGCGGGTTCGACGCAAGCGATATGCCGGTCGCGCCGGCGGCGTCGCGGTCACGGCAATCATAGCCCAGGGCTTTCGCCCCGGCTTGTCCAAATCAACTCACGCCGCGAAGACACTATCGGAAGCGGAGGCGCGGGTGCGGAGTGGCGGCGGGTGTGAGCGGCCCGAACCGGCAAGGAGTGCCATGGCAGCGCCAATTTTTTGAAGCCTCCGCCCAGTCAATTCCTTGTCCTTTCCGCGGCCGGAAGGTTTCCGTGCGCGTGTGCCGTCGGCGACGGATGCTCCCGCTCCACGTTCCAGCTTCGACTCGTTCGCCCAACTCCCCGGGCTCCACGCGCGCGCGCGCCGGGCCTGAAATAGCGCCGGCCGCCCGCATCGCCGCTCGGGCGACCGGTCCGCCGCGCGCTGTCCGCGCTCCCAACCCGCCCGCGCTCGATCAGCCAACGTCATACCGCCGCAAGGGGAAATCACCCATGCTTGAATCGCCCTCCCGTCCCGTCACGATCGCCGAAGTTCAGGCGCTGGTGGCCCGCGCCTTCCGGCTCGACTCCGCCGAACTGACCGCGCCGACCCGCCGCCAGCATGTGGCCTGCGCGCGGCATGTCGCGATGTATCTGAGCCGCGAGCTGACGGGCGCTCCGGGCCGCGCCCGCGGCGGCGCGCCCGCCTCGTTTCCGCGGATCGCGCGCGCCTTCGCCCGCGACCATTCAAGCGTGGTCCACGCCTGCGCGGCGGTCGCGCGCCGCCGCCGCGCCGACGCCGGCTTCGCCCGCCTGCTGGACCAATTGGCCGCACAACTCGCGTCGAGCTCCGGCGCCAAATTCGTACCGCAAGAGGCCGTCTGATGGACAAACGGATTATGCCCACGCCGTCCGCTCCGGACTGCCCGCCGCCGGGCGCGCCGCTGCGCGAACCCGGCCGCGTCTTTATGCGCCGGCCGCGCCCGGCCGCGCCGTCCCCGCTCGGCGATCAATGCGACGCGAGAACGC
>JAJXYM010000216.1 GCA_021780585.1 Deltaproteobacteria bacterium | reverse complement strand
AGAATTTCGTCGCGATGGTCGGCGCGGGGGCCGCGCGTCAGGCAAAGGCCGCCGTTATCGGACCGATCACGGCGGCGACCGCGCGCGCGCACGGGCTGGAAGTCGCGGTCGAAGCGGCGGAATACACGGTCGCCGGACTGACCGACGCGATCGTGACGTTTTTCGCCGGCGCGGGACGGCGCTGAACGGTTGCGCCTCAACCCACGAGATATCATTTATAGTGAATCCAGCGAGGCGGCCCGGTCCGCCCGGACCACGCCCGGGAGTGAACGCCGATGGGATTTCCGATCAATCGCCCGCGCCGGATGAGGCGCACGGAGACGCTCAGGCGGATGGTGCGCGAGACGCGCCTCGCGCCCGACGATTTTATCCAGCCCTACTTCGTTTGCGCCGGACGCGACGTGAAGAAGCCGGTCGGCGCGATGCCCGGCGTGGCGCAGATGTCGGTCGATAACGTCGTCCGCGAGGCGCGCGAAAGTTACGCGGCTGGCGTGCCCGCGGTGCTCCTGTTCGGGATTCCGACGCGCAAGGACGCCACCGGCAGCGAAGCCTGGAACGATCATGGCGAAGTGCAGCGCGCGGTCCGGGAGTTGCGGGAGCAGGTTCCCGGACTCGCGATAGTCACCGACGTCTGCATGTGCGAATACACCGACCACGGCCATTGCGGGCTGATCAAGAACGGCGACGTCGACAACGACGCGACGCTCGATCTGCTGGTGCGCGAGGCGCTTTCGCACGCGCGGGCGGGCGCGGACATCGTCGCGCCGTCCGACATGATGGACGGAAGGGTGGGCGCGATTCGTTCGGCGCTGGACGAGGAGGGTTTCGCCAACGTCGCGATCATGGCGTATTCGGCGAAGTTCGCGTCGGCGTTTTACGGGCCGTTTCGCGAGGCGGCGGAGTCGGCGCCGCAATTCGGCGACCGCCGCTCGTACCAGATGGATCCGCCGAACGGCGACGAGGCGATGCGCGAGGTTGCGCTCGATCTGGAGGAAGGCGCGGACCTCGTGATGGTCAAGCCGGCGCTGCCGTATCTCGACCTGATCTATCGGGTCAAGCACGAGTTCAACGCGCCCGTGGCGGCCTATAACGTCTCGGGCGAGTACGCGATGATCCGGGCGGCCGGAATCAACGGCTGGATCGACGAGGAGCGCGCGACGATCGAGGCGCTGACGGCGATCAAGCGGGCGGGCGCGGATTTGATCATCACCTACTTCGCGACCAGCGTCGCCCGCCGCCTGCGCTGACCGCCCCGCGCGCAAGGATTATTCGCCGGGGCGCGCGCGCTTGCGAACCGCTCAGGCGGGCGGGCGGAGATGCGCGTCGTACCAGGCGCGCATCGCGGCCAGCGCGCGGCGCTGATGGTAGGCGAGTTCGTCGTCGGGGTAGCGATGCTCCGGGCCGAGCACGCAGGCCGCGCGCGCGTCGCATCGCGAGGCGCATCGCGGCTCGTTCTCGACCCGATGCCGGAGGCATCCCGGCACGTCCCATCCAGCGTGATAGGCGACGGCGCCGGCCGGACAGGCGGCGATACAACTACGCGCGGCGCATCCTGGACACGGATCGAAAGCGAGCGCGGCGCCGGGCGCGTCGAGCGCGGCATCGACAATCAGCGCGGCGCGAAATGCGATCCACGGGCCGTACACGGGATGCACGACGACGCCAAGCAGGCTCGGTCCGCCGAGACCGGCAAGCTTGCCCAGCGCCATGAAATTGAGCGTCGGGCCGCCGTTCATGAACGGATAGACCGGGACGCATCGGCGACCCGCCGCGCGCGTCGCGGCGACGACCTCACGTTCGATCACGAGGCGGGTGAAATCGTCGAGCGGATTCGCCCGCTCGCGCCATCCGGGACGCGCGTCGGCCCAGGCGGAGAAGGCGCGCCAGAAGTCGCCGCCGCCGTTACCGATCACGACGATCGAACGCTCGGGCGACGGTAATCCGAACGCCGGGGTCGCGTAGTCGGCGCTGACCGCGCGGTCGTAGCGATCGGCCGGCAGCGCCGCGATCAGGTTGAGTCCCCAGGGCGCGGCGGCGGCGCGAATCGTCGCGAGCGGATCGGCGCTCATGCGATTTTGTAGGTCACCAGCGCGTCGGCGACCAGCACGCCGCGCGCGTCACGAATTTCCACGGCGATACTGGCGACGCGCCGGCCCTTGCCGCGCACTCGCGCGGCGGCGACAAGGTCGCTCCGGATTCCCGGCGCGGTATAGTTGACGGTTATCGAGATGGTGGCGCTGCGCTGGGTTTCGGGCATCGTCCAGATCGCGGCGCAGGCGGCGAAATCGGCCAGCGACGCGATCGCGCCGCCGTGGATCGGCACGTCGGGGCCGCCATCGTTGAGCAACTCGAGCGCGAACGGCATCCGCACGGTCGCGACGCCCGGATCGGCCGTCTCCACGCGCAAGCCGAGGATTTTCGCGAATGGCGCGGCTTCGAGCGAGGCCAGCGCGGGAAAACGATCGCACGGCGCGATCATCGCGAGCTCCCGGTTTTCGGCGATCCGGCGGCGCTGAGCTCCAGCGCGAGCGCAACCGCTTCGGCGGGAGTTTCGGCCTGGCGCACGCCGGCGATTTCGCGCCACGCGCCGATCGCGATCACCGGGCGGCGCAGCGTGAGCGCGAGCGCGATTTCGGAGAGCGTGCCGGTCTCGCCGGGCATCGCGATTACCGCGTCGCCGCTGGCGACGACGATCATGTTGCGCGCATGACCCATCCCGGTCGCGATCGCGAAATCGATATGCGGATTCGCCGACGCGCGGTCGTAGCCCGGCAGAATTCCGACGGTGAAGCCGCCGGCCGCATGCGCGCCATCAGCGGCCGCTTCCATCACGCCGCCCAACCCGCCGCATACCAGGGTGGCGCCGCGTTCCGCGAGCGCGCGGCCTACGGCGAAGGCGAGGCGCTTGACCGCGTCGTTCGCGTCGCCGCCGCCGATCACCGCGATCGCTCCGCACGGCGCCATCGTCAGAGTCCGAGCGCCGCCGGCAGTTCGGACAAGTCGCGAATTACGTAATCCGGGTCCGGGATTCCGTCCGGAACCGATGCCGCGCCCTTGCTGATCCACGCCGTGCGCATTCCGGCCGCGCGCGGCCCCTGCACGTCCTCGCGCGGCGTATCGCCGACGAACAGCACCTCGCGCGCGTCGAGCCGCATCATTTCCAGGATACGCCGATAGATTTGCGGATTGGGTTTGCGCAAGCCAACTTCGGCCGAGATTATCACCGCTTCAAACAGTTCCGCGATTCCGGTGTCGCCGAGCACCTCGCGGCCGCAGCGCGCGTCGTCGAAGTTCGAGAGCAGGCCGATGCGGAAATGGCGCTCGAGCTGGCGTACCGCCGCAACCCGTTCGGCGGGCGCCCAGGTCACCGCGCGCACGCCGTCCATATGGACCCGCGTGACCTCCTCAGCCAGAGAGTGAATTTCGTCATGATGCGCGGGCGCGAGCCGCTCGAGCGTGCGGACGAAGCGCGCGGCGCAGGTGACCTCGATTCCGTCGCGTTCACGCTCCAGATGAATTTCGTCAAGCACGCCGTGGTAGACCGCAAGGAAACGCTCACGATCGAAGCGTTCGCCCAGACGCCGTTCGAGCGTCGGGATGACCCACGGGATCGTCGTATGCACCTGGCGGCCGTTGAGTTCCATCAACGGCAGCCGGTCCGGTTCCCATTTGACGATAGTGTCGAAGAGGTCGAAGACGAGCGCCCGGAATTCCATCTCAAACCCGCGAAGCCAGGGCCGACGCGGTCGCCAGCAGCGCCAGCAAATCAAGCGCCATCGCCGCGCCATTGAGCTGCACCGAGAGCCGATGGAGCCGGTCGAATTCGGCCTTGCGCGCCGGATCGGGATTGGTCTCCTCGGCCACGGCGCGAATTGCATCGACTTGCGGACGCACCACCGCGCCCGCGTAGACCATCAGGGCGAGCGCGACCGCCAGCGTCAGGGCGGCCAGCGTCCATGACCCACGCGGCGTGCGCGCAATCGCGAAATAAGCCGCGATTATCACGGTAATTACGCCGGCGACATAGCTAAGCACGTAATAGCGCGGAAAAATCGTGCTGACGACCTTGCCCGCGTCGGCGATTTGCAGATTTCCGAACAGCGCCGGCGCGACGAAAAAGGCGAAAAACATCATTCCGCCCAGCCAGCATCCAAGACTCAACAAATAGATGAAGAGCGTTATTGTCATCGTCGTCCGAACATGGAGATGAGATTCGCGTCGCCGCGCCTCAGTTCAGATAGGTTTTCGGCGCGCCCGGAAGCGCCCGGCGCTGCCCGAAACCACCGTCGATCGGATGCCACGCGACCACCCCTGGTTCGCCGTATTGCCAGCACAGGAAGGCCACTTCGTCGCCGATTTCGGCGGGAAAATCGATCAAGCCCTGATCGATATCCTTAAGGAAACAGCCATGCTCTTCAATCTGGCTGGCGATTTCGCCAATCCGCGTGGCGAACGGGCGCAATTCCGGATGGCGCTCGACCATCTCCCGCAGGCGCATCGCGTCAATTTCGGGGTCGGACTTGATCAATTCAGCAATACGGGAGCGCAATTCGCTGGCGTTGAGCTGCAAATCGCAAATCAACGCGGCAAGAGTCGGAATAAGCTCATTGGCGTCGTCCGGAGTGAAGATTTTGTTGAAACGATGCTTGGCCAAGGCCGCCTCGTCGGGAATGGCGCACGCGGGAATTCATGCTTATGTTCCTCCACAGGCAAACCGCCTTGTGCCTTCCCCGAACCGTATACTACTTTAACTTGCGGCGGCGGGGAAAGCTCGGGCGGAATCTTTTTGCGCGAGTGACGGGGGGCTGATCCGGCTATGACAGAACGCTCCAAAGGCGAAAAACGCTTCGAGACCGAAGAGGATCTGAGCAAGGTCGAGCTGCCTGATATTTTGCCGGTGCTGCCCTTGCGCGGCATCGTGATCTTTCCCAGTCAGATCCATCCATTTCTGGTTTCGCGCGCCTCGTCGCTCAAGCTGATCGAGGAATGCGGCGGGACTGCGCGAGTGATCGGACTGACCGCGCAAAAGAATCCGGAAGAGGAAAATCCCGCGCCCGAGGCGCTCTATGCGCGCGGCACCGCCGTGCGCATCCTGAAGATGCTCAAGTATCCGGACGAGAGCGTCCGCGTGCTGGTGCAGGGACTCGCGCGCATCGAACTCCAGGAGTTCGTGCAGCGCGAACCGTATTTCACGGCGCATATCCAGCGGCTTGAGGAGACCTTCAAGCCCGAGCGCGAAGCCGAGGCGCTGCAGGCCAACCTGGTCAGCCAGTTTTCGAAATTCGTCTCGCTGGTGCCCTATCTGCCGGATGAATTGCAGGTGATGGCGATGCAGGTGCGCGATCCGGCGCGCCTGACCGATATGGTCGCCTCGTATCTGAAGATCGCGGTCGAGGAGCTGCAGGACCTGCTCTCCACGCTGGACGTTCGCGCGCGGCTGGAAAAGCTGATCGTGATCCTGAGCCGCGAGATCGAGCTGCTCGAACTGGGCCACAAAATCCAGTCGCAGGTGCAGTCGGAACTGAACAAGAACCAGCGCGAATATTATCTGCGCCAGCAGCTCAAGGCGATTCAGAAGGAGCTGGGCGAAGGCGACGCGCGCTCGGCGGAGATCGAGGACCTCGAGAAGAAAATCGAGGCCGCGAAGATGTCCGGGGAGGCGCGCAAGGCCGCCGACAAGGAACTCGAACGCCTGCGCATGATTCCGCCGGAATCGGCCGAGCATACCGTCGTACGCACCTATCTGGACTGGCTGGTGAGCCTGCCGTGGAGCGTCGCGACCGAGGACAACCTCGATATCCATCATGCCCGAACGGTGCTCGACGAGGATCATTACGACCTCGAGAAGGTCAAGGAGCGGATCCTCGAATTCCTCGCTGTGCGCAAGCTCAAGCAGGACACCAAGGGTCCGATCTTGTGCTTCGTCGGCCCTCCAGGCACCGGCAAGACCTCGCTGGGTCGCTCGATCGCGCGGGCGTTGGGCAGGAAGTTCGTGCGCCTGTCGCTCGGCGGCATCCGCGACGAAGCGGAAATCCGCGGCCATCGCCGCACCTATATCGGATCGCTGCCCGGCCGCATCATCCAGGGATTGCGCAACGCCGGCTCTAACAATCCGCTCTTCATCCTTGACGAGGTCGACAAGCTCGGCGCCGATTTTCGCGGCGATCCGGCCTCGGCCCTGCTCGAAGTACTCGATCCCGAGCAGAACAACACTTTCGCCGACCACTATCTGGACGTTCCGTTCGACCTTTCGCGCGTGCTGTTTCTGACGACGGCGAACGTGCTCGACACGATTCCGCCGGCGCTGCGCGATCGGATGGAGGTGCTGGAGCTGCCGGGTTACACCGAAGAGGAAAAGCTCAAGATCGTCCAGCGCTACCTGATTCCGCGGGAGCTGGCGGAAAATGGCCTCGGCGATCGCAAGATCGAATTCACGTCCGGAGCGATCGCCGAGATCATCCGCAGCCATACGCGCGAGGCCGGTCTGCGCAATCTGCAGCGCGAGATCGCGCGCGTATGCCGCAAAATCGCGCGCTCGATCACGGAGGGCGAGGCGGCGCCCGAGACGATCGCGGCCGATATGCTGAAGAAGTATCTCGGACCGCCGAAATTCTTCTCCGAAGTCGCCGAACGCACGAATGAACCCGGCGTCGCGACCGGACTGGCATGGACGCCGAACGGCGGCGACATCATTTTTATCGAAAGCACGCGGATGAACGGCCAGAAGGGTTTGACGCTGACCGGATCGCTCGGCGACGTGATGAAGGAGTCGGCGCAGGCCGCGCTTTCCTATATTCGGTCGCGCGCCGACCGGCTCGGCATCCCGACGGACTTCTTCGACAAATCCGACATCCATATTCACGTGCCCGCCGGCGCGATTCCCAAGGATGGACCGTCGGCCGGCGTGACGATCGCCGCGTCGCTCGCCTCGCTGCTGACGGGACGGCCGGCGCGCGCGGACGTCGCGATGACCGGCGAGATCACGCTGCGCGGCAAGGTGCTGCCGGTCGGCGGGATCAAGGAAAAAGTGCTGGCCGCGCGTCGCGCCGGCATCCATACCGTGATTCTGCCGCGCCGCAACGAGAGCGACCTCGAGGATATTCCGCCCGAAGTCCGCGCCGAGATGGAGACCCTGTTCGTCGATACCGTCGATGAAGTGCTTGAACATGCGCTGCGCGCGGCGGTCGGGGCGGACGAATCCGGCGCGCGCGCGCCCGCGCGACCGTCCGGCTCCGGCGAGGAAAAACCCGCCGCCGCGGCGGCCGGAAGAAGCGGTTGAGCGCCGCTGGCGCCGCGATCGCGCGGCGCGCTTGACCCGCTCGTTCCGGCTCCGTACATCACTTGCATCGAAGGCGTGAGCGCGCGCCCGCTGGCTCGCCGCAAGGCCGACCCAACGCGCCCTTGCGGGGGCGCCGTCGACCGGTCGCGCGAGGGCGAGCGCGCCGCGCCAGTTGAACATGCGAATCGCGATTGTGGCGGCGGAAATCGGCCCGTGGGCCAAGGAAGGCGGACTCGCCGACGTGATCGGCGCGCTGCCGCGGGCGCTGATGCGGCGCGGCGCCGAACCGTGCGTGATCGCGCCAGCCTATCCGGCGCTGACGGAAGCGCTCGAGATTTCAGTGCTCGCGGATCGGCGCGCGGTCACGATGGACTCACGCGCGGAGCCGTTTCGGATTCTCGGCGCGAAAACTCCGACCGGCGTGCCGCTCTATCTAATCGAGCATCCCGGGATGTTCGGGCGGGCGGGAATTTATGGTGAGCATGGCCACGCCTATCCCGACAATGCGCGCCGCTTCGTGTTTTTCGGCCGGGCGGCGGCGATCGCCGCGGCCGAGCTGATCCGTCCGGAGGTGTTGCACGCCCACGACTGGCACGCCGCCGCGGCCGTGCTCGCGATGCGCGCGGAGGCAGCAATCCGCGAACGGCTGCAAGCGGCGCTGGCGGTGCTCACCATCCATAACCTCGCCTTCCAGGGGATCTTCGAGAGCCACGACTTTCCGATGCTCGGGCTGGACTGGTCGTGGTACAGCGTCGAGACGCTGGAATTCTGGGGCCGGGTCAACCTGATGAAGGGGGCGGTCGCGCTGGCCGACGGCGTTTCCACAGTGAGTCCAACCTACGCCTGGGAAGTCGCGCACGATCCCGAGCTGGGCTTCGGCCTCGACGGGGTGCTGCGCGCCAAGGGCGACCGCTTCATCGGAATTCTCAACGGCGCGGATTACGACGAATGGGATCCCGCGCGCGATCGGCTGATTCCGAAGCCCTATTCGCCGCGCCGGCGCGCCAACAAGAAATATTGTCTCGACGTGTTGCGCGACGACCTCAAATTGCCCCATCCGGCGAAATCCGAGGCCGTGCCGATGATCGGGATGGTCACGCGGATGACGCCGCAGAAGGGGGTGGACATTCTCGCCGAAGCGCTCGACGAGATAATGGCGCTGGACGTGCAACTCGTGATGCTGGCGAGCGGCGACGCCGCGCTGGAGAAGATTTTTCGCGAGGCGGTCCATCGCTATCCCGACCGCATGCGTCTGGTCACCGGCTTCGATAACGCCCTCGCCCATCGGATTATGGCCGCAAGCAATATGTTCCTGATGCCGTCGCGGTTCGAGCCGTGCGGTTTGACCCAGATGTACGCGCTGCGCTATGGCGCGGCGCCGATCGTCCGCGCGACCGGCGGCCTGCGCGACACGGTAAGCGAATTCAATCCGCGCACGCGCGCGGGCAATGGCTTCCTGTTCGCCGAATACGCGCCGGAGGCGCTGATCGCGGCTGTCGAGCGCGCGGTCGGCCTGTTCCGCCATCCGGCGAAATGGCAGGTGCTGGTCGGCAACTGCTTCAAGAGCGACTACTCATGGGACCGCGCCGCGGGCGAGTATCTCGAATGGTTCGAGCGGCTACGCGGGGAGCGCGCCGCGGTATGAGCGCCGCCGCGCCCGCCGGAGGCGAAGTTCATTACGTGTACGCGGACGGATCCTGCCTGGGCAATCCGGGACCCGGCGGATGGGCCGCGGTGATCGTCAAGCCCGACGCGACTTCCCGCACGATTTACGGCGGCGATCCGTCGAGCACGAACAATCGGATGGAGCTGACGGCGGCGATCGAAGGGTTGCGCGTCGTACCGGCCGGCGCGCGCGTAATCGTGCGCAGCGACAGCCAGTATCTGGTCAAGACGATGACCCTCAACTGGAAGCGCAACATGAACGCCGATCTGTGGAAGAAGCTCGACCACGAAGTCGGCCAGCGCCGGGTGCGCTTCGAATGGGTGGAAGGGCACGCGGGCGATCCGCTCAATGAAGCCGCTGATCGCCAGGCGCGCACGGCGGCCGCGCTCGCGGGACGCACCGGCCGGGTCCATTATCACGGCCTGCCGATCGTCGAAGAGGGCGGCAAGCCGACTCCAGCCGCCGAATTCGGCGACGACGAAGCGTCCGTGCGCGAATTGCGCCCGCTGCTCGCGGGCGACGAAAGCGTGCGGCGATGCCGCGGATGCGGACGGGCGTTCGTCGTTTCCGCCGCCGACGCGGCGCGCGGATACTGCGCGCTGGCGGCGTGCCAGATCAAGGCGCGGCGCGCGCGCGCCAAGTCCGGTTAGCGGCGCGGCCCGACCGGAACCGCGTTACGGTTTGTCGGCCGCGGACGGCGTCAGCGGGTGCGTTTCGCCGGCCGCCGCGCCGGGATCGTCCGCCGCGGAGCCGCGGGGAACGCCGGCCGACGCGGCGCCATCGCCGCCGCCGGGATGGCGAATCACGCTCATCGCGGTCGCGATCATGCCGGCCATATCGGCCAGATTCGCTGGCAGAATCAGCGTGTTGGTCTCGCGGGCGAGATTGCCAAATTGCGCGATGTAATCGGTCGCGACGCGATATTGCACCGCCTCGAAGCCGCCGGGCGCCGCGATCGATTGGGCGACCGCGCGAATCCCGTCCGCCGTCGCCGTCGCCACCGCGCGGATCGCCTCGGCCCGGCCCTCGGCCTCTTTGATCAACTGTTGCTTTTGCCCCTCGGCGCGATTGATCAGCGATTGGCGCACGCCTTCGGATTGATTGATCGCGGCGATGCGTTCGCCCTCGGATTGAAGCACGGCGGCGCGCTTTTCACGCTCCGCGCGCATCTGCTTCTCCATCGCCTCCAGGATATCGGCGGGCGGACGGATCGTCTTGATTTCGTAGCGCAGCACCTTGACGCCCCACGCTTCGGACGCCTTGTCGATTTCGGTGACGACGTTGGCGTTGATATGGGCGCGCTCCTCGAACGTATGATCGAGCTCGATTTTGCCGATTTCGCTGCGCAGCGTGGTTTGCGCGAGCTGCTCGATCGCGAAGCGCAGGTTGGAGATGCCGTAGGTGGCGCGTTCCGCGTCGACGACCTTGTAATAGAGAATGCCGTCGACGTGGACCATCACGTTGTCCTTGGTGATGCAATCCTGTTCGGCGATCGAGACCGCAAGCTCGCGCAGATCGACCATCGCGCGCACGGCGTCGACAAAGGGCGTCAGGAGCTGCAGGCCGCCGTAGGCGACCCGATCAAAGCGGCCGAGCCGCTCGATGATCCAGGCGCTTTGTTGATCGACCACGCGCACGCTCGTGAGCAGCACGTAGACAATTAGAATCGCGAACAATCCACCAACGACAAGAGCGATCATTTGCCCCTTTCCCGCCTCATTCGGCGCGCAGCCACAGCGTCAATCCGTCGACCCGCTGGACGCGGCAGCGCTGGCCCTTGCGCAACGCGGTCATGCCGGCGTTGCGCGCGGTCCAGAGCGAACCGCGCATTTCCGCGCGCCCGACGCCCTCGGCCGGCAGGTCCGCGTCGAGCGTGGCGACTTCGCCGACGAGATAATTCAGATCGGCCAGCGGACCGCGATGCGGCTGGTAGCGGCCCAGCAGCGGTTTGCGCACCGCCAGCAGGATGCCCACTGAGAGGGCGGCAAACAGCATCCATTGCGACCAATGCGGCGCGGCCGCGGTCAGCGCCGTAACGATCGCGACGATGAACGCGGCGATCCCGGCGCAAAACAGCGAGAAGTCGTGCGTGAAATGGACTTCAATCGCCATGCAGATTATGCCGAGGATAATCCACGCCCACCAGATCATCGTTAAACTCCCGACGCCGACGCTTGCGCGGCGATCGTCGCGCGCGCCGTCCTCGGCTGTCAATGGCGATCGATGCGGCGGCGCGGAAGCGCGACGCTCAGGCGGCGGCGTGCGCCGCCTAAAGCGTGCGCTTCAGATTCAGTCCCGCCAGCACCAGCATGATCGCGGTGAAGACGATCAGGAAAGCGAGGTCGCTGGAGATGGCGGAAAAGTCGGCGCCCTTGAACAGGATCGATTTGAGCGCGGCGACGGCGTGCGTTTCCGGATTGTACGCGGCGAACAGCCGCAGCCATGGCGGAAAGCTTTCGACCGGATAGATCGCGCCGCTCGGAAAAAACAGAATCACGTTGAGGAAACCGGCCGACGCGCCGACGATCCGCGGATTGTCGGCGCGGGCGAGCAGCGCGAAGGTCATCGCCAGGATGCCGGTGGCGCCGATGACGATAATCACGGCGAGCATCGCGAACGCCTGAAAGCCGCCGACGATCGTCGCGCGCGTGATCAGCAGGCCGATGACCAGCACGATTATCGCGGCGACGCTGGTGACCAGCACGCTGCTGCCGAGCACGCCGCCGGCGACGTTCCAGCGCGACAGCGGCGTCACCAGATAGCATTCCGTGATCCCCATGTAGCGATCCATCACCCAGTTGAAGACGCCGGAGGTCAGGGAGCCCATGAACAGCGCCATCACGATTACGCCCGGGATCAGCGAGCGGTCGTAATCGACCGTGATGAACAGATTGCTCGGGCGCAACAGGATTTGGTCGAGCTTGGGTTCGCGCGCGGTGACGTAGCCCGTGCGCAGCGTCGCGACCGCTTGCGACAGTATCGATTCGATAGTCGAGGCGCTGATCGTATCGACGTTGTCGCAAAACAGGCCAAGCTCGCCGATCCGGCCCTCGTCGATATTGTGGCTGAAGTCGTGCGGGATGACGAGGGCGGCCTTGTAGCGGCCTTCGCGCACCTGGGCGATCGCGGCGGCGCGATTATTCGCGTACACGATGGTGACGGTTTTCGGACCGGCGGCAAGCGCCTGCATCTTTTCCATCACGCGCACGCCCCACGGCCCGTTGTCCTCGCTGACGATCACGATCGGGAGATTTTTGAGCACGCCCTGGAAGGAATTGCCGAAAATAATCAGATATATGATCGGCAGGAGCACGCTGGTGAACAGAGTCAGCGGATTGCGCGAAAGCTTGAGCAGGTCGCGCCGCATCACTGCCCAGGTTTTCAACATCGGCGGATTTGCTACGCGCCGTCAGCGGCCCGGCGAACGCGGCAGCCCCATGGTCATGCTGAAGAAGCCGGCCTTGCGCGCGGCCTCGTCGCGCAGGCGCCGACCGGTGAATTGGATAAAGACGTCCTCGAGCGACATCCGCTCCAGCCGGATCGACGCGACGCCGAGGCCGGCCTCATCGAGGGCGCCAATCAGACGCGGCATCACCCGCGCGCCGTCATCGACCGTGACGACGATCGCGCCGGCTTCGTCGCGCGCGACGGCGAGCGTGTAGGGCAGCGCGCGGATCAGCGTGATCGCGCGATCGGCGTCCGTGGGGATTTCCAGCTCGACCCGGTCGGCGCCTTTGGCCATCGTCTTGAGTTCGGCGGGCGATCCGAGCGCGATAATCTTGCCGCCGTCGACGATCGCCACTCGGTCGCAGAGCGTTTCCGCCTCGTCCATGTAATGCGTGGTGAGCGAAATCGTAAGGCCGGTTTCGCCGCGCAGCGCTTCGAGCAGGTCCCATACCGCGCGACGGCTTTGCGGATCGAGTCCGATGGTTGGTTCGTCGAGAAACAGCACCTCGGGCGAATGGATCAGGCCGCGGGCGATTTCGAGCCGCCGACGCATCCCGCCCGAATAGGTGGCGACGAGATCGTTGGCGCGTTCGCTCAAACCGACCATCCTGAGCAATTCGCGCGCGCGCTGATGGCGGATACGGCGGCCGAGGCCGTAGAACTCGCCATAAATATCGACGTTCTCCCATCCGGTCAGGTCGAGGTCGGACGTCAACGCCTGCGGAATGACGCCGATTCGTTCGCGCACGCGCGCCGGATGATGCGTAACGTCCACGCCGGCGACGGTCGCCGCGCCCGCGGTTGGCGCGATCAGCGTCGTGAGCATCCGGGTGAGCGTGGTTTTGCCCGCGCCGTTCGGTCCCAGCACGCCGAACAATTCGCCGCGCGGCACCGCGAAGCTCACCGCGTCGACCGCGGTAAAGTCGCCGAAGCGCTTGGTCAGTTCATGCGCCGTTATCGCCGGCTCGTTGTCCGCCATTATCCTTGATGAAGGTGACCTCGGCGGTCATTCCCGGTTTGAGTTCGACGCCGGCGTTCAGGACGCGCACCTTGACGTAGAAGGTGCGGATATCCTGGCGGCCGCGGCGCACGTCGGTTTCGGTGGCGAACTGCCCCTCCTGTCCAATCGCCATCACGCGCCCGGAATAGATCGCCGGCGGGCGCGTCGGCAACACGACAGTCGCCGGTCCGCCAAGCCGGATCCAGCCCAGGTCGGTCTCCTGCAGGTCGATTCGCGCCCAGATGGTCGAAAGGTCGTCGATGGTGAGAATCGGCGTGCCCGGCGTGACCCATTCTCCGACTTCGAGGGCCTTGCTCACCACGATTCCATTGATGGGCGAACGGATCACGGTGTCGGCGAGCTGATCGGCGTAATACTGGACGTTGGCGCGGGCGGCCGCGACGTCGGCGCGCTTGTGTTCGAGATCCGCCGCGGCGTCGTCGCGCTCCTTGGCGGAAATCACCTCGCGCTCGAACAGTCGGCGATCGCGCTCCATCGTAAGTTCCGCCAGACGCAGATCGGCCCGGGCGCTGGCGAGATCGCCGCGCGCCCGGGCAAGCTGATTGCGAATATCGACGTCCTCAACGCGGCAGACGATCTGGCCGGCGGTAACGCGGTCGCCCTCCAGCAACTCGAGCATCGTGATGCGTCCGGCGACGCGGCTGGTGATATTCACTTCCGGCGCCTCGATCACGCCGACCGTCTCGATCCGATTCGGGTTCGGCTCGGGCCAGAGATAGCGCTGGCCGAACCAGTAAAACAGCGCGATTCCGAGCGCGGCGGCGGCCGCCATTATCAGCCGGCGGATCAGGCGTTTCATCGCTCGGCCGCGACCCCGGAACGCGTCACCACAAGCCGGGAATCAATGCGTCCGTGGCCCGCATATACCCGGCGTATTCGTCCCCATAGAGCGCCAGCATCTCGGCCTCTTCCGCGCGGACCCGGCGGCGCATCTCGGCGATTCCCGCAACGACCATCACGGTCGCGGCGATCGGCGCGCCGTATTCGAACGGCCACGCGAACAGGACCAGGAATTCGCCGGCGTAAATCGGATGGCGGATGTAACGATAGAGGCCGCCGCGCGCCAGCTTGCGCGCGCCGCTGTCGTCCGCCGCGGCGGAGAAAAAACCGAGCTGAATCCGGGCGCCGAGCGCGAGCCAAAGTCCGACCAGCTCGATCAGCAGACCGATTCCCGAGCACCATCGCGGCGCATCGTCCGCATAGAGAAAGGTGCGCTCGAACGGAGCCGCCGCGAACAGCAGCAGCACC
>JAJXYM010000408.1 GCA_021780585.1 Deltaproteobacteria bacterium | reverse complement strand
ATGAAATTCGGCATCTTTATGGCCCCGTTCCATCGGGCCGGCGAAAACCCGGCGCTCGCCTATGAGCGCGATCTGCAACTGATCGAGTGGCTCGACGAGCTCGGCTACGACGAGGCCTTCATCGGCGAGCATCATTCGGCCGGATGGGAGATCATTCCGTCGCCGGAAATCTTCATGGCGGTCGCCGCCACGCGCACCAAGCGGATTATGATGGGTTCGGGCGTGGTCAGCGTGCCGTATCACCATCCGTTCCATATCGCCAACCGCTTCGCGATGCTCGATCAGCTCACGCGCGGCCGGGTGATCCTCGGTTGCGGTCCGGGCGCGCTGCCCAGCGACGCCTACATGATGGGCATAGAGACCACCACGCAGCGCGATCGGATGGTCGAAGGGCTGCAGGCGGTGATACGGCTGTTCACCGAGGAAGGCGGCGTCACGGTTGACGGTTCGTACTTCACGCTGCGCGACGCGCATCTGCAGGTGAAGCCGTTCCAGCAGCCGCTGCCGATTTTCGTCGCCAACACGATTTCACCCTCCGGTATGGTCGCGGCGGGCAAGCTCGGATGCGGCGTGATGTCGGTGGCGGCGTTCACCCAGGGCGGCCTCGACGGTTTGCCGAAGCGCTGGGCGATGGCCGAGGAGATTGCGGCGGAAAACGGCAAGACGATCGATCGCAAGAACTGGCGGCTGGTCTTCCCGATGCATCTGGCAGAATCGAAAAAGGAAGCGGCCGACGACGTACGCGAGGGCGGCAACGCCTGGATCCAGAAGTATTTTATCGACACGCTGGCGGCGCGAATCCAGTTCGAGGAATATCCCGGTCAGCCGGCCGAGGAGATGACGATCGACCGGATGATCGGACGCGGCGGCGCGATCGTCGGCACGCCGGACGACGCGATCAAACGCATCAATGAGGTGATCGAGGCGTCGGGCGGCGGCTTCGGCGGACTGCTGGTGCTGGCGCACGAATGGGCCTCGCGCGAGCAGACGCTGCGCTCATACGAATTGCTGGCGCGCCACGTAATGCCGCAATTTCAGGGCAGCGCCGCGCCGATTATCTTTTCGCGCGATTGGACCGCCGGCAAACGCGACATGCTCTTCAACACCTCCGTGCAGGCGATCGTCAAGGCGATGCACGACTACAAGGAGTCGCGCGTGGCGTCGGGCCACAAGCCGTCGGAACTGGCGGATCAGAAGATCGATCGCGTGCGCCCATAAGGCCGCGTCGATCGCGGTTAGGCAACGCTCACGGGCCGGCGAATGTCGCCGGCCCGTTTTTTTTCGCGCAATCGGTTCAGCCCGGCCGCTTCATCCGAAAGACCGCGTCCACGACGGCGTATTCGTCGAGATAACCGAGCCGCGCGATCGGCCGCGCGCCCGACAGGTCCACCCGGCCGTTCACGATCGCCGAGTCGTCGATAAAGATGCTGACGACTTCGCCGATCACGATCGAGAACGGATGCGGCTTGCCGTCCGGCCCCGGCAGCCCGACGCTCTTGACGTATTTGCATTCGAACGCGACCGGCGTGCGCGCGACGCGCGGCGGCTTGACGACGACCGACGGCGCCATCGCGAGCTTCGCCAGCTCCGGCTCGCTCACCTCCGCGCCAACGTCGGCCGAGGTGATATTCATCTCTTCGCGCAACTCCCAGGTGGTCAGGTTGGTGACGAACTCGCCGGTCGCCTCGGCGTTGCGCTGCGAATGTTTCGGTCCCGCGCTCGCGAACATCACGAACGGCGGATTGGCGGCGACGGCGTTGAAAAAGCTGTACGGCGCGAGATTGACGACGCCGGTCGGGCTGAGCGTCGTAATCCATCCGATCGGCCGCGGCACGACCAGCGCGGTGAAGGGATCGTGCTTCAGATTATGGTTGCGCAGTCGGGGGTCGTAGTGCATTCGGTTTCTCCGTCGAATTATCCGGGTCGGCCGCGATTGGCGCGGCGGCGTTGCGGATCGCCAGCGGTTCGAGGCGCGATCCATTGAGGTGGATGACGCGGCCGTCGGCGGGCTCCCGTTCGCGCAGCCAGCGCGCGACGATCGTCATCGCCTCGGTCTCGCCGCGCGCAACCGCGCGCGCGCCGTACAGGTCATGGTTCGCGGCGACGAACGCGGCGAT
The DNA here is from genome assembly GCA_021780585.1 of Deltaproteobacteria bacterium. Lineage (GTDB taxonomy): Bacteria > Desulfobacterota > Binatia > Binatales > Binataceae > JADMIL01. The sequence goes on along the minus strand of JAJXYM010000408.1, from coordinate 1,501 downwards.
CTCCTCCGGCGCCGACGGCGAATCGAGCTCGCGGATGAGCGCGAGCCGTCCCGCCAGCACGACGTAGACGACCGCCGCCTGGCCGGCGTCGCCGTCGCGCGCGGGAAAAACGATCACGAGATTGTTTTCCACGACCACGCGGCTCAGCCGCGTCGCGCGCTCGGAAAAAGCCGCCAGCGCTTCGAGCTCGCGATGGCGCCGGCGGGCCTCCTCGAAACGCATCGCCCGCGCCGCCTGATCGTGCGCCGCGGCCAGCTCGCCCATCAGCGGCCCGTCGCGTCCGCGCAAGAAAGCGATCGCGCGGCGCACGCGATCGTTGTAATCGCCGGCGGCGACGCTCTGATTGCACGGCGCGGCGCAATGGCCCATCTGGCCGTATACGCAGGGCGAAAAATCCGGCGCCGGATCGAGCCGGCCGGCGCAGGTGCGCAGGCCGAGCAGGCGCGACAGCGCGCGCGCCGAATTATCCAGATTGCGCCGGCCGATAAACGGCCCCAGATGCATCACGCCCGGGCGCGCGCCCAGCTTGCGGGCGACCGCGATTCGGGGGAAATCGTCGGCCAGATCGATCTTCACGAAATAGGCCGGCGCGGCCGATTTCAGCATCCGGTTGTACGGCGGCTTGAGCTCGCGAATCAGCCGCGCCTCGTGCAGGGCGGCGTCGAGCGCCGATCGCGCCGGCCGCGTCTCGATCGCGTGAACGTGACCGATCAGCTCGGCGGTTTTCGCGTCGCGCGCGGCTCCGCCGTTAAAGTAGGCTCCGACCCGATCGCGCAGGCGCGCGGCCTTGCCGACATAGAGGATGTCGCCGCGCTCGTTGCGCATCAGGTAGACGCCCGGCGCGCGCGGAATCGCCGCGATCGCCTCGGGCGCGACGTGACGTTCGATTCGTTGGCCGGCCGCGCCGCGCTGATTCCAGTCGATCAGCCGGTCGAGCCGCCCCACTCCCATCTTCGCCGCCATCTCGAGGAAAATCGACAGCAGCTCGGCCGTCATCCGCGCGTCGCCCCATCCGCGATGCCGTCCGTCGGTCGAAAGGCCGAAATGTTCCGCCAGCGCGTCGAGCCGGCGGCGTTTGAGCGACGGCAACAGCCGTCGCGACAGGCGCAGCGTGCACAGCACGGGATTGCGAACGCCAACGCCAAAGCGACGGCGGAATTCCAGATCGAGGAAGGAGAAATCGAACGGCGCGTTATGCGCGACCATCACGCCGTCGCCGAGGAACTCGCGAAACGCCACGATCGCGTCGTGGATGCGCGGCGCCGCGGCGACCATCTCATCGGTAATCGAAGTGAGCCGCGTGATGAAGCGCGGAATCGGTATGGCCGGCCGCACCAGCGTCGCGAAGCTTCGCCCGACGCGCCCGCCAATCAGCTCGCAGGCGCCGATCTCGATGATCGAATCCGGCGCCGCGCGTCCCCCCGTGGTTTCGAGATCGACCACGACGAAGCGCGCCTCGCCAAGCGGAATCTTGAGCGTCGCGGCGGCCCGCAGCGACCAC
>JAJXYM010000161.1 GCA_021780585.1 Deltaproteobacteria bacterium | reverse complement strand
TCCGCGACGGATCGAAATCAGCGGCTTGACCGTCGTGAACGTCACGCGCAACGCCTCGGACCCAGCGTTTCGCGCAACCGCGAAAATGATCGGCTTTGACGATCTCGACGCCGCCAGCCATTCTCCGGTGCTCCTGATGGGCACGCCGGAACAGGTCAGACGCGAACTGCAATCACGGATCGAGGACTGGGGCATGACATACTATATTATCCTGCCGATCAGCCCGGAATCCCGCGAACTGTTCGTCAAGGAAGTGATGCCTCACTTCGCGCGCTGATGGAATATACGAACTTCGCCGAGCGCTCAGAGGCGTGGCGCGCCGGAACGTGGAACGGCGCCGGCGTGGGAGTCTTGCGGAAAAGAACGAGCCATTCTAGATAAAGGCTGCGGCGGGCGGCGACATGCGCGACCGCATATCAAGCCATTGGTCCAGGGAGGCCATCATGAGTCTGTCCCGGCGTCTGATAGCTGAATTCATCGGTACGTTCTGGCTGGTGCTCGGCGGATGCGGCACGGCGGTGCTGGCCGCGGGATTCCCGCATACCGGCGTCGGCTTCGTCGGCGTGGCGCTCGCGTTCGGGCTGACGCTCCTCACGATGGCGTACGCGATCGGGCATATCAGCGGATGCCACATCAATCCTGCCGTTACCGCCGGACTATGCGCCGGCGGACGTTTCCCCGTGAGTGAGGTAGTCCCATACATAGTCGCGCAGGTGCTGGGCGGAATCGCCGCCGCGCGGGTTCTCTATGTAATCGCGAGCGGCGCCGCGGGGTTCAGCCTGAGCGCGGGCTTCGCCGCCAATGGCTACGGCGCGCATTCGCCCGGCGGCTATCCCCTGCTCTCCTGTATCGTCTGCGAGGTTGTGATGACGCTGATTTTTCTATTCGTCATCATGGGCGCCACGGACAAGCGCGTCCCCGCCGGCTTCGCCCCGATTCCAATCGGCCTCGTCCTGACGCTAATCCATCTGATCAGCATTCCGGTGACGAATACTTCCGTGAATCCCGCGCGCAGCACCGGACCGGCGCTGGTCGTCGGCGGATGGGCGCTCGAACAACTTTGGCTGTTCTGGCTCGCGCCGATCGTGGGCGGGATACTCGGCGGCTTGATCTATCGCTCGCTCGCGCCTGAGGAGAAGAAAGCCTGAACGATCGCGCCCCCCCTCGCGCGGACGCTCAAATCGAACCGATCACGCGCCGCGCCAATCCCAGCGCCTCCGACCAGAAGCCGCCGCCGCCGTGGAGCAGTTCGACGATCGCACCGATCGCCGCGACGAATTCGTCAAGCTGCGCTTCGCTGACGATCAGCGGCGGGGCGACCTTGAGCACCATGAAGTTGTTGCCGCAGATTTGCGTCAGCATCCCGTGATCGCGAAACAGCCGCATCACCAGCACCTGCCCGAACATCGCGGGATGGATGCGCGCGAACGCCTGGAACGGCACGCGCAAACGCAGCCGTTTCGGCGCCTGGAACTCGATTCCGGCCAGCATTCCGACGCCGCGGACGTCGCGGATCATCTCGAAGCCCGACAGCCGTTCGCTCAGCCGGCTCCTGAAATAGTCGCCCAGCCGCGCGGCGCGTTCGCCGAGTCGCTCGCTCTCCAGCGCGTCCAGGCTCGCCAGTCCGGCGCGCATCGCCAGCGCATTCTCGCTGTAGGTCGAAGTATGGACGATCGCGCGCCGAAAAGAGCTGTAGACCGAATTGCAGATCGCGTCCGACATCAGCACCGCGCCGACCGGAATCAAGCCGCCGCTCAACGCCTTCGCCAGCACAACCATATCGGGTTCGACGCCAAAGTGATGCGCGGCGAGAAACGGCCCGGTGCGATAAAAGGCGGTCTGAACTTCGTCCAGCACAAATAGAGTTCCGTAGCGACGGCATAGTTCACGCGCCTGTTGCAGATAGTCGCGGCTGGGAATCCTGAGCCCGCCTTCGACCTGAATCGGCTCGATCACCAGCGCCGCGAAACGTCGCGAAGCCAGCCTGGCCGACAATTGGTCGAGGTCGCCGAACGTCACCAGTTCAACGTCGGGCAGCAGCGGGCCGAACCCGTCTTTCCAGAATCGGTCGGACATCAGCGACAACGCGCCGCACGTTAGACCATGAAAGCCGCCTTCGGCCGACAGCATCGCCGCGCGGCCGGTATGGGCGCGGGCGAACTTGATTACGGTCTCCACGCCTTCGCTGCCGGAGCTGCCGAAAAACACCTTGGTCAATCCGCCGCCGGCGCGCTCGCATAACCGGGCGGCCAGCTCCCCCGCAAGGTCGGAGACGTTGCTCTGCAGCATGGCGGGACCGTCGCCGTCCAGTTCGGCCCTGAGGGCGGCCTTGATTCCCGGATGATTGTGGCCGGCGTTATGAACACAGTAGCCGGAGTTGAAATCCAGAATGCGGCGTCCATCGGAAGTTATCAGTTCGCAACCCACGCAACGCTCGTAACTGACATTCATCTGCAGAATGTCGAGCAGTCGCACCCATTGGGGATTGACGAACCGTTCATAGAGTTCGAACGGATTGTTATCTGGATCTTACCACCGACGAGCCCGCCATTCACCTGGTTCCTTCCGGCCGCCGGACGATTTCGGCTGCGGCAAATTTCTGGCATCGTATGGATGTTTACGCAATTCGCCCGAGCGCGCCATATGCGCGTCGATGGATTTGCGACCTTATGGAGAATCCTGGAATGATTTTGGTTAAGTCAACTTCCATATCTTTGTCGAATCATAATATCTCGCGCCCCTGCCCACTGTTGATGGTCATAGCCATTGTCATTGCGACTATGACACCCGGATGCTCCGGCGCCAACGCGAACGCGCCCGTCGCGCCGACCGGCAACGCCGCTCCGTCGATCGTGTTGAATTCGAATCCGGAGGTCGTGCGGACGCTGAATTCTTCCTGCTTCACCTGCCATTCCGAGAACGGCGTCGCGTCCGGGTTTGGCAAGATCGCGCCGTCATATCTGTTTGGGGTCGGCGACGCGCGCAAATCGCTGGATTTCTCCGCCTGGCAAAGCTATAGCGCGAGCCAAAAGAGCGACGAATTGGCGGCGATAACCAAGGTAATCAAAGACGGCTCGATGCCGCCGGGGGATTACGCCTTTCTGCATCCCGCCGCCCGATTGAGCGACGCGCAGCGCCAGCTACTGCTGGAATGGACGGCACGGGAACATCCGGCGCCGGCCACGCCGTGAACCTGCCGGAGCGTTATTGATAAACGCGCGCGGCGCCAATCACGCCCGCGCCCAGAAACGCGACTCCGAGCGCCAGCGTTATCGCCGACGGCCACAACGCGTGCGTCGGATCGAGCCCGCGGATCATCAAATCGTTGTAGGCGCGCATCGTCCAGGTCGTCGGCATCCCGGCCGCCACCGAGCGCATCCAGCCGGGCTCGAAGTTGAGCGGCCACCAGCATCCGCCGACCGCCGACATGGTCATCGCGGCGACCGAACCGATCGGCAGAACCGAATCGCGAGTTCGTGCGATCCCCGCGATCACGAGGCCGAAAGACGCGGCCGCGAACGCGATCGCGGCGGTCGGCAACAGCAGCATCAGCGGATTCCTGCCCAGCTCGATGCCAAACAGCAAGCGGCCCAGCGAAAACAACACGACCAGTTGAACGAAGCCAATCAAAACGCGCGCCGCCAGCTTGCCGATCATCAGACCCGGCACGGGCGCTCCGCTGACGCGCAACCGTTGCAGCGTGCCCCAGTCGCGCTCGTCGATCAGTCCGACCGACACGCCCCACAGCACGTCGAGCAGAAGGAAGGTGATGCCGAACCCCGGGACATATTGGTCGAAGCTGTTCACCTCGGCGTAGCCCGGCGTCAGCGGGCGCTCGCGCCAGTCGAGGTCTCCCGGCAGCGCCGGCGGACGAGCGGGCAATAGACTCCGCGGGTCGAGCGAGACGCGTGGCGCCGGCGGCATCGGGATGTCGGGGATGGCGATCGCAAAATTCGCCAGCTCAGCCGGCGCCGTCAGGTCGAGCCGGCCAGGCGCAAGATCGATCGGCCGCGAAAGCTCCGTCAGTTGTTCGGCGCGCGGAGGATTCGGCCAGTTCGGCGGCGGCGGAATTTCGTTCGCATGCGAGCCGGCCGCCGACTTGAGCGCCGCCAGCCATTGCTCGAAGGCGCGCCGGCTCACCTGCAACTGACGCAAATAGGCCACTACCGCCGTCATCGCGGATTGCTTGCGCGACAGTTGCTCCTGGACCGTCGCCGCCCGCGCCGCCGTCGCGCGCTGCACGGCGGCTTCCGTCCGCGCGCCGATCCGTTGAATTTCTTCGCGAATCCGCGCATCGAGCGTCTCCTGCAACGTCGCGCGCCCGCGCCGCATCCGGCGTTGATAGTCGGCGGCTTGCGCTTGCAGCGCATCGATCTGTTCGACCAATCGATCCACCCGCGCGCGCACGTCCGCATCGGTCTGGTTGAGACGCGCCTGAGCGAGCTCGCGCGCCCGCGCCGCAACCCCTCGCGAAAGCGCGTTCAGACGCAGCTCGATCCCCTCGGCTTCGACCCGCTTGACCGGATCGACATAGATCAGGATGTGCGCTGACCGGCCCGATTCGAAGGCGGACGTGACTCCGGCCGGGATGACGATCGCAAGCGGCGATTCGTCGTTTCGCGTCACGATAGCGCGCGCCGCGCGATCGTCGGCGACGGTCACAAGGCGCAATGTTTCCTCGCGCGAAAGCCCGTCGCTGATCGCTTTCGCGATCGCGCCGTGATCATGGTCGACGAGCGGGATCGAAAATGTGCGCGCGCTCGATTGCACGCCGAACATGTTCCCGAGCGAAAAGCCGGCCACCGCGATAATCACGACCGGCGCCAGAAACAGCATGAACAGCGCCGTCCGATCCTGCAGCAGGAGACGAAATTCGTTGCGTAGGACGAGATATACCGTGCGCAGCATCACAGTCCGCGCTCAGACGCGCTATCGGCGTCATTGTCGCGCAGCGCGCGGCCGGTAAGCGCCATGAAGGCGTCCGAAAGGTTGGGGCTATGCAAGCTGAATTCGAGCACCCGGTTGCCCGCGCTCAACGCCCTTTCGAGCACCCGGCTGACTTGCGCAAGATCGCCCAGCAGCAGGACCATCCGCTCCGCCGAAGGCGCCGGTTCAAGCGCGCTGACGCCGGCAATTCCGTCGTAAAGACGCGCCGGCGCCTTGCCTTGAAAGGTCAACTCCATCCGATGACGTGAACCCGCCAGCGCGACCAGTTCCGCGACCGTGCCCGAGGCGATCAGGCGGCCGTGATCGATTAGCAGGGCGCGGTCGCACAGCCGTTCGATTTCTTCCATATAGTGCGTGCTATAGATAATCGCAGCGCCCGCGTCAGCCAGTTCGCGCAAAGTGTCAAGTATCCGTTCGCGGGATTGGGGATCGACGCCAACCGTCGGTTCGTCGAGCACCAGGATCTCCGGACGATGGACGATGCCGCAGGCGAGGTTGACCCGCCGCCGCATCCCGCCCGACAGCACGGAGACAACGTCCCGCGCGCGATTGGACAGGCCGACCCGCGCGAGCGCCTCCTCCGCCGCGCTCCGCGCCGCGCGCGCGCCGAGTCCGTGCATGCGCGCGAACAATTCGACATTCTGAAAGGCCGTCAGCGAGGGATAGAGCGCGATCGATTGCGGAACGAAGCCGAGCCGCCGGCGAATCGCTTGCGCATCACGCCGCGAATCATAACCCGCGATACGCACTTCGCCCGCGTCGGCGGTCAGCAGTGTCGCCAGGATGGAAAGCGTGGTGGTCTTGCCGGCGCCGTTGGGACCGAGCAGCCCGACAATCTCGCCGACGCGAACGTCCAGGTTCACTTCATCGAGAACCAGGCGCGATCCATAGCTTTTCCGCAGTCGTGAGACTTCGACGATAGGGGCGCCGGCGGCCACGGCTATGATGTTGCAGCAAAGATTTGGAGGCTACAAGTCCCGTCGGAATGAAGTTTTGACTAAGTTGCGATTCTGAGAACCATTATCAATTCATTCGAATACTAGTTACGGTGGTCACAAATGAATATGATCGCGATCGCCGCCGTCTAAACGCGGACCGTACTGACGCACGGTTCAGCCCTTCCTTGCCGCGCGGGCATCGAGGGTTTCAGGTCAATGGAGTCGCGCGGATGAAAATAGCGGGTGTGGCCAGCAAGTTCCCCGAACATCGATTTGATCAAAAAGAAATTACCGACGCGTTGAGCGCGTACTGGGGCGCGAAGCTCGGTCCCAGAGCGGCGCTGCTCGAACGGTTGCATTCTCGGGCGGGGGTCAAGTCGCGTCATCTCGCCTTTCCCTTCGAGCGCTACCGCCAGTTCAAGACCTGGGGCGAGACGAATCGGGCGTGGTTCGAAGCCGCCGAGGAGCTTGGCGCCGGCGCGATCGACGCCGCTTTGGGTCAGGCGGGTCTGACGCCAGGCGATATCGACGCGCTTTACGTCGTTTCCATTACCGGGATCGCCAGCCCCTCGCTCGACGCCCGTCTGATCAATCGGATGGGCTTGCGGCCGGACTTGAAGCGAACGCCCATCTTTGGCCTCGGATGCGTGGGCGGGGCGGTCGGTCTTTCGCGCGCGGCGGATTACGTGCTCGCCTACCCGCGCCAGATCGCGGTCCTGCTGTCGGTCGAGATTTGCTCGCTCACGATGCGTCGCGACGACCTTACGACCGTCAACATGATCGCGACCGGAATTTTCGCGGACGGCGCGGCCGCGGTCGTCGTCGGCGGCGCGCAACGACCGTCTGTCGGGCCGGAGATTATCGATCATCGTTCGGTATTTTATTCCCGGACCGAAGATATAATGGGCTGGGATATCTCAGAAGAAGGTTTTGCGATTGTACTGTCGCAAAAGCTTCCCACGCTCATCAGAGACAATCTCGCCGGCGACGTCGATTCCTTTCTGGCGGCACATCATCTCACTCGCCGTGATATCGGAAGCTGGGTATTCCATCCGGGAGGGCCGAAGGTGCTCGAGGCGGTTGAGGCGGCGCTCGATCTGCGCGAGCGCGAACTGCGGCTCTCGTGGGAATCGCTCGAGCGCATCGGCAATCTCTCCTCTGGCTCCGTCCTGTGCGTCCTCGAGGACACGATGAATCGGCATCGACCGCCGGCGGGAACGATCGGCCTGGTCGCGGCGATGGGTCCCGGCTTCTGTTCCGAGCTGATTCTGGTGCGATGGTAATCGGCCGGTGACGGCGCCTGACGTGGTGGTTGTGGGAGGCGGACCAATCGGTCTCGCCGCGGCGATCGCCGTCCGCCAGCGCGGCCTCGACGTGCTGGTCGTCGATCGGGCGCAGCCGCCGATCGACAAGCCGTGCGGCGAAGGGGTGATGCCCGACGGCGTGGCCACGCTGAATCGTCTCGGCGTATCGTGCGATTTCGCTCGCGCCCTGCCCTTCCGTGGAATTCGCTTCACCGAGGCCGGATGCGCGGCCGACGGACAGTTTCCCGCCGGCCACGGACTCGGCGTCCGCCGCACGATTTTGCATCAACGCCTGATCGATCGCGCCGCCGAAGCGGGGGTCGCGATGCGCTGGGGCGAGTCGGTCCGCGTCGTGGATTCGTCGGGCGTCGAAATCGGCGGACGGAAAACGCCCTGCCGATGGGTCGTCGGCGCCGACGGCCGCGAATCCTCCGTGCGGCGATGGGCGGGCTTGCGCGCGCCGGCAAAGATGCGCCGGCGAATCGGCATGCGCCAGCATTTCCGCGTCGCGCCATGGACCGATTTCGTCGAGGTTCACTGGCACGATTACGGCCAAGCCGTGGTCACGCCGGTCGCCTCGGACGAGATTTGCGTCTCGCTATTCGCCAACGTGGGCGGGCTCCGCGTACCGGAGTTGATCGCGCTTTACCCGGAACTCGAGCGGCGACTTGCGGATGCGCGGCCGACCAGCGCGGCGCGTGGCGCAATCTCCAGCTCCTGCGTGATGCGTACCGTCGTCAGCGATCGCGTCGCGCTGATCGGCGACGCCGCTGGCGCGGTCGACGCGATTACCGGCGAAGGAATGTCGCTCGGCTTCAAGCACGCGATCGCACTGGCCGACGCGCTCGCCGACGACAATCTTCCTCGCTACCAACGCGCGCATCGGCGAATCAGCCGGATGCCCGAGCGGATGGCGCGGTTGATGCTCGCGGTCGGCGGACGGCGCTCGCTGCGCCGGCGCGTGCTGGTCGCGTTAGCGGCGCAATCGCGCCTCTTCAGCTTCATGCTCGGGATGCATACGGGGTCGCTGTCATTGCGCGCGGCGCCGATCGGTTCGGCGGCGCGCTTCGTCCGCGATCTCATGACCGGCGTCTCAGTCGCCAACGAAAGGTTCACCGCGGGGCTATGAAACTGCGACGGATTGCGGAGCGCTTTGCCGCGCCAATTATTATACTACTTCTGGTTTTTCAAGCCGTCGCTCACGCGGCGTCCGACAATTCCGTCCCCGCCGGCAAGTGGGCGAAACTCACATTAGATCCAGTGCAAACGACAATCGCATTTACGCTAATCGGATGGCCTCATATCACCAACGGCGCGTTCAAACTGAAACGAGGTATGATTCGCGTCGATCCGGCCAGCGGCAAGATGGACGGCGAGATCGTCGTCGACGCGGCCAGCGGCAATAGCGGCCACAGTATCCGCGACTCGCGGATGAAAAACAGCATCCTCGAGGTCGATCGCTTTCCCGATATCATCTTCACGCCGCGACAGGTGGTGAGTCACGGCGCGCCGCCGGGAGAATTTCCCGCAATCGTGCGCGGCGTGATGACGCTGCATGGCGATCCGCATCCGTTCACGATTACCGCGAGCGTCCGGCGCGGCGGCGATCTGGTCACGCTCCACTGCGAATTCAAAATTCCATTCGTGGCCTGGGGACTCGAAGATCCGAGCATCATGTTCTTCAAGGTTCAGAAGGAAGTTGACGTTCAGGTGACCGCCGTCGGAAGCCTGACCTGGGTCGCCCCCTGACCCGATGTGCCGATTGGACCGGCGCGATCCGACCGTTCCCACTCGTCCTTCAATTACGCCGCGCGAATCTGACGTTCGCGCGGCGGCCGTGAGGCTGCGGAGTCGTGGGATCAAATCAGGGTGGCGCCGCTGAGATTGAGGATCTGGCCGGTGGTGTACGCGGCCTCTTCAGAAGCGAAATAGAGCGCCGCTTCCGCGATCTCCTCGGGACGGCCAATCCGGCCGATCGGAATCCTCCGGCGGAAATTAGCCAGCGCCTCTTCGGTGAAATTACTCAGTATCGGCGTCTCTACCAGCCCTGGCGCGATCGCGTTGACCGTGATTCCCAGCGGAGCGAACTCCGCCGCCAATGCCTTGACCACGCCGTGCGCCCCCGTCTTGGCCGCCGCTATATGCGCCATCTCGGGATAGCCGGTCAGCCCCGAAATTGCGGTGATGCAAATCAGCCTGCCCCATCGCCGGCGCGCCATCGGGCCAAGCGCGGCGCGCGCGCAGTTGAAGATGCCCTTGAGATCGACCGTCAGCACCTCGTCCCATTCCGCCTCGCTCAATTCGAGGAAGGGCGTGTGATGGAACACGCCGGCGTTGCAGACGAGGATATCCAGATGGCCGAATTCGGCCTCGGCCCGCTCGACCATCGCGCGCGCCTCGGCGAAGTTGCCGACATTCGCGCGGATCCCGATTGCGCGGGCGCCAAGCGCCTCGATCTCTTTGACGACGCCGGCGATTTTGGCTTCGTTGCGGCCGTTGATCACGACGGCGGCGCCCGCGCGGGCGAAGCGCGTCGCGATCGCGCGGCCGATACCCGAACTGGAGCCGGTGATTAGAGCGGTTTTGCCTTCGAGCCGCATGGCCAGCCTCCTTGGCGTATCGCAACGCCGGACGCGTCCGGAAAACCGCCAACAAATACTGCGGGCGCGGAAAATTACCCGCGGCGGATCGCCGGCAGGACCTCGGCCGCGAAGCGCTCCAGCGACCGCATCGCCTTGGCCGGCGCGAGTCCCGGCAACTGCATACTCAGGATGATTTCGGTCATCAGATTGGTCGCCGCCAGCTCATTGAGCTTGCTCGCGACTTCCGCGGGCGGACCGAGGATCGCGCCGCGCTGAATCCGCTCGGCGTCCGGGCGAATCCAGTTCTGATCCGGGCCGGCGGCGGCGCCCAGCCACTTTCCGTAAAGCTCCGCCTGATACATCGCGGGGCCTTCGATATCGCGCCATGCGGCCTCGGCGGTATCGGCCACATAGACGATTCGGCTGTTGACGATGCTGAATTGCGCCGGGTCGCGGCCGAGCGCGGCCAGGCGTTCGCGATAGAGCGCGACTTCGCGCAGGCCCAGATTGCAGGCGAACGACAGTCCCAGTTCGGCGCCGCGTTCGATCGCCCGGCGGGTCATCCCGGCCCAGAGGATCTCCGGATGCGGCTGGCTGACGGGACGCGGCAATACGCGCACGTCGTTGAACTGAAAATGCTTGCCCGCGAAGCTGAAGCGCTCTCCCGTCCAGGCGCGGCGCAGAATTTCGATCGTCTCCAGCGTGCGGCCAAGGCGCGTCGCGCGCGAGGTCTGGAAGCCGTCGAATTCCTCCGCCCGATAGGCGCTCCCGATACCAAGTCGCAAGCGCCCGTTGGAGATAACGTCGATCGCGGCGGCGTCTTCGGCTAATCGCAGCGGATGATAAAACGGCGCGAGGAGCACATAGGTGCCGAGCGTGACCCGGCGGGTGCGCGCGCCGATCGCGGCCAACGTCGGCATCACGGCGGACAGATAGCCGTCGTCGGTGAAATGATGCTCGGTGAGCCAGATCGAATCGAGGCCGGCCTGATCGGCGAATTCCGCCTGCCGCAGCATCGCGGCGTAAAATTCCGCCGGTGCGAGCGCCGCACCCGGCGGCATCCGGAAATCGAGCATGTAGCCGAACTTGATAGGCATGGCGAGCCGCGGCCTCCAGGAAATTCTGTCGGCACGATAGCCGCGCCCCGAGCATCCATCAAGCGCTGCGGGTTATCCCCGGCCGCACGGGGATCCGGCCGAACGCGCGAATCCGTGCGTCGGCGCGTCCCGCGCGTATTGCGCTAAAAAATCACGAGGTTTAGCCTAGACGCCAGATATCGTCAGATTTCAGGTGATTTCGCGCGATTGCGGTAGCGCGGAGCCGGGTTCGATCGAGGTGCGATTGGCCGTGGAACGGCGGTTGCGATGGTTGGTTACGGGCGGCGCGGGTTTCCTCGGCGTCCATCTGTGCCGGGGTTTGTGCGACCGCGGCGACGACGTGATCGCCTACGATCTCGCGGAATTTCCGGCCAATGAAAATGTTCCGGGCGTGCGCGCGCTCGCCGGCGACGTGCGCGACGGCGCCGCGCTCGAACGGGCGATGGCGGGCGTCGATTACGTTGTCCACGCCGCCGCCGCGCTGGCGCTGGCCGCGCCCGACGAAATCGCGTCGGTCAACGCCGAAGGCACGAAGACCGCCATCGAGGCCGCCGCGCGCGCGGGCGTCCGGCGCTTCGTCTATATCGGGAGCACGGCGGTTTACGGGATGCCGCGGTTCCATCCGATCGCCGAAGACGCGCCGCTCGATCCGATGGGGCCGTATGGAATCGCGAAGGCGCGCGCGGAACGCTATTGCCTCGCAGCGCGCGGCGTCGAAACCGTGCGGATCCGGCCCAAGAGCTTTATCGGCAGCGGGCGGCTCGGCATCTTTCAGATTCTTTTCGACTGGATCGAGGCGGGCAAAAAAATTCCGGTGCTCGGGAACGGCGAGAACCGTTTCCAGTTGCTGGAGGTGCGCGATCTGGTCGACGCGATCCGGCTCGCCGCGCTGAACGGCCGCGCCGGCGAAGTCTATAACATCGGGGCGGCCGAATTCGGCACGGTCAACGAGGACCTCGGCGCCTTGCTCGAACATGCCGCCAGCGGCAGCCGCATCCTGCATATTCCGTCGCGGCCGGCCAAGGCGGTGCTGGCGGCGCTGGCCGCGATGCGTCTGTCGCCGGTCTATCGATGGGTCTATGACACCGCCGACCAGGATTCGTTCGTCAGTATCGAAAAAGCGCGGCGGGACCTCGGATGGGAACCGCGCTTCAGCAATCGCCAGGCGATGATCGCGACCTATGACTGGTATCTGCGCGAGGGCAAGGAGCTGGCGCGGCGCACCGGCGCCAGCCATCGCGTGGCCTGGAAACAGGGCGCGTTGCGGCTGGTGAAGGCGCTGATGTAGGGCGGGAGGCGGCGCGATGACGACCAAAGTGGCGCTGTTCTGCGGCGGCCGCGGCAGCGCGACGATCATCCGCGAGTTTCTGCGCATGCCCGAGGTCGAGCTCGCGCTGCTGGTCAACGCCTACGACGACGGACTGTCCACCGGCGCGCTGCGCGAATTCATTCCCGGGATGCTCGGTCCGTCGGATTTCCGCAAGAATTTCTCCTATCTGCTGGATCCTCATTCGAATGCCCAGTACGCGCTAAAGAACCTGATTGAGTATCGGCTGCCGGAGAGCTTCACGGCCGGAGACGCCGCGCGCCTGCGCAAGCTGGCCGAAGCCGGCTCGGCCGGCGGTCTCCCGCCGAAGCTGGCGGAACTATTCGCCGGACTCGATCCGCGGATGGCGGACGAGGTGCGCGCGCTCCTGCGGGGATTTTTCGCCTACGCCGGCGCCGACGGCCGTGCGTTCGATTTTCGCGATTGCGCGCTGGGCAATCTGATTTTCGCCGGCGCCTATCTGCGCGCCGGACGCAACTTCAACGCCGCCGCCGAGGCCATGAGCCGGCTGGTGAGTTCGCGCGCGGTGCTGGTCAACGTCAGCAACGGCGAAAACCGCATCCTGGTCGCGCTCAAGCGGGACGGTTCGCTGCTGGCGCACGAGGCGGAGATCGTCGGACCGCAGTCGCCCGCGCCGATCACGGGGCTCTATTTCCTGCCCGATCGAATCGGCCCCGGCGAACTGGCCGCGCTGCGCGATCTTGACTGCGAGCGCAAGCGCGAATGGCTGGAGGCGCATCAGGCGCCGCCGCAGCTCTCCGAGGAGGCGCGCCGCTTCCTGCGCGACGCCGACGCGATCGTCTACGGCCCCGGCACGCAACATTCCTCCCTGCTGCCCAGCTATCGCATCGCCAGTCCCGCGCTCAAGGCCGCGCGCGCGCCGGTCAAGGCGCTGGTCGTCAATCTCGCGCCCGACCACGATATCCAGAATTTCACCGCCAGCGGCCTGACCGATCTGATGCTCGAATACGCCGGCGATCCGGACAACGAGGCGCGCGTCGTCACCCACGTGATGATTCAGAATCCGCGCCGGCGCGCCGACGGACCCGCGCTCGATCCGGGCGCGCTGGAGGGCAAATCGACGTACCGCGGCGCGGCGGTCGTGGCCGGATCGTTCCGCAACGAAATCACCCCGCAAGTCCATAACGGGCGCGCGATCGTCGCCACGATTCTGAATCTCCGCGAGCACGACGGCGCGCGCGAGCAGCGGCCCTCACTGGAAATTTTCTACGACCTCGCGCAGCGCCCCGCCGCCGGTCCGGCCCTGATCGAGGAGTTTCTCGAATTCGACTGGTGCGAGCATTTCCGCCGCGTCGTCCTGCGCGTGCATGGCGCGGCGCTGCCCGAACTCCCGCCCCTGCCGGATTATCTGGCGATCGAGCAATGGCGCAACGACGGCCGCTTTCCGGAAGTCGCGATCGCCGCCGATTGGCTGCGCGCCGGCGGCGCCGACTATCTCGCGACCATCACCGGCGACGGCGAATACCGCCTGCGCGATATCGCCTTCGGCATCAAGGTGCTCGACCAGAGCTCCTTCGGCGCGGTCTACGGATCGCGCACCCAAAGCCGCCGCCAGTTCCGACATTCGCTGCGCTCCGTATACGGCGAGAAAGGCCTCGCCTATCTCGCCAGCTTCACCGGCGCGTTCCTGCTGAGCGTCGCGTTCGCCGCCGCCTTCGGCGTGATCTTTTCCGATCCCCTGACCGGCTTCCGCATCTACCGCCGCCGCCGGCTCGCCGGCCTCGAACCGACGCTGGGCCGCGCCGCGCGCGGCGCCACGCCCACCACGATCACCCGCGTCCTCGTGCGCCATCACGTCGAGATCGCGGAGTTGCCGGTGCAATATCGCACCTTCGCCGGTTTTACCGATCCGCGCACCCGCTTGCGTCGCGGAATGCGTAATCTGCTCGGCCTCTTCCGATGATTTCCGCGCCGGCCGCGCCGCTCGCCGCGCGTTATTTCCTGTTCGATTTCGACGGCACCCTCGCCGATTCCGCCCCGCTTCACGCCGCCGCCTTTCGCGCCGCGCTCGCCGCCGAGGATCCAGCCGCGCTCGCTGGCTTCGACTACGAGCCGCTCAAGGGACTGACCACGCGCGCCGCCTTCGCGCGACTCGGCGTCGCCGGCGCCGCGCGGCTCGCGCGATGCGTCGATCTGAAACGCGCCGCCTATCGCGACGCGCTCCGCGCCGGCCATCTGCGCGCCTTTCCCGGCGCCCGCGAATTGCTCGCCTCGATCGCCGCCCGCGGCGGCGCGAACTATCTCGTGACTTCCGGCAGCGCCGCCTCGGTCACGCTCGCGCTCGAACGCCTCGAACTGACCGCGGCCTTCGCCGGAATCGTCACCACCGACGGCGCCGCGCGCGGCAAGCCCGCTCCCGATCCGTATCTCGCATGCCTCGGCCGCTTCGCGCTGCGCGCCGACGCCGCCGTCGCGATCGAGGACGCGCCCTCCGGAGTCGCCTCGGCGCGCG